>JBEKDP010000089.1:0-7513 GCA_050014295.1 Dehalococcoidia bacterium
GAGCATCCCGCAGACCCCAGCGGCCGTCTGGTCGCCGTCCCCCTCGCTTTCGACGCGCGTCCGTCGTCTCCGGGAAGAGTTCTTCTCCTTCACCGACCGCGACTACTTCCGCAACGAGGTCCGCCCCTACGCAAGCGGCACCACCTGGGACGAGGTCTGGTCTCCCTACCACTGGGGAGTGGTCCCGGAGATGTACTCCTTGTTCGACGCTATTCGCGACAGCCTCCTGGCCGCCGCCGAGCCCGTCTCTCTGCCGGACAGCTTCTGGGACGAGCCGCTGGTGGTGCGTCGCGCCCTCTTCTTTCGCGAGGTCGTCGAGCACTGCCTGCCGATTAAGATCCTGGACGGTGAGCTCATCGTCGGCTCCTACTTCAACACAGCCCTCTCGAAGAGCCACACACGGGCTGAAGCGCGCACGTGGACGCGGGGCGTGGGCCGCTGGCTTCAGAAGGCACGAAGACTCAACGACAGCGGTGCCGGCAACTGCGGCGCCATCCCCGGCCACCTTATCCCCAACTACCCCAAGGTGCTGCGACTGGGCTTCCGCGCCATCGCCGCCGAGCTGGAAGAGATGCGTGCCCAGGAGTCCGACGCGACGAGGCGCGACTTCTTGAGAGCGCTCGTCATCTGTTGCGAAGCAGCCGTCGCCTTCGCCGAACGTTACGCGGACGACGCCGAACGGCTGGCGCAGCGCGAGACGGACCCGCCGCGGCGGGCCGAACTTGAAGAAATCGCGCGCATCTGCCGACGCGTGCCGGCCGAACCGGCTGCCAGCTTCCAGGAAGCGCTCCAATCGCTCTGGTTTGCCCACATGCTGGTCATGGCCGCTGAGTCCTACCCTGGTCCTGGCCTTTCGCCCGGGCGGGTTGACCAGTACCTCTATCCCTACTATCAGTCGGACGTCGCGAGCGGTCGGCTCGACCGGGAACAGGCCCGCGAACTTCTTCAATGCCTCTGGATCAAGCACAACTACGCCTACGACTACCAGGGCCGGATCGGCAACCAGGGCATCAACTCCGGCTTTGGGCAACTCATCACGCTCGGCGGCATCAACGCCGACGGCAGCGACGCCAGCAACGACCTCACCTGGCTGATACTAGACGTCATCGAGGACATGAACCTGCTCGAGCCCAAGCCTAACGTCCGCCTGCATGAGAAGACGCCGGATGACCTGCTGCGCCGGGTCGCGGGGCTAATCGCTCGTGCCCAGGGCTCGCCCTTCCTCCTCAACTTCGACGAGGCCTCGATGCGCGGCCTGGCCTGGCAGGGGCTCCCCGAAGACCAGCTCTGGGACTACGCGCCGGTCGGCTGTCTGGAGAACACCCTCCAGGGCTGTGACCGCTCCGGCACCGTCGATGTCAACCTGAACCTGGCCAAGGCGATCGAGCTCACTCTCAATGACGGCGTCGACATGGCGACCGGCCGGCGCCTGGGCCCGCGCACCGGCGACCCGCGCGCCCTTTCGGACTTCCCGTCGTTCCTGGCCGCCTTGAAGCAACAGCTCACCGCCCTGCTAGAGCAACTCATCGCCTGCAGCGACCAGGCCGACGCTCTGCGCGCCCGTTTCGAGCCGACGCCATATCTGAGCGTCCTGGTCGATGGCTGTGCCGAGAGCGGCCGCGATGTCACCGCCGGCGGCGCCCGCCACAACTACATCACCGTGGAGGGCATCGCCCTGGCGACGGCGGTGGATTCGCTCCTCGCCGTCAAGCACGTGGTCTACGAGGAGAGACGCCTGACCATAGACGAGCTGCTGACGGCCATCAGCGCCAACTTCGAGGGACACGAGGAGCTCCGCCGGATTCTCGCCAACAGAGCTCCGAAGTTCGGCGTTGATGACCCGCAGGCAGACGGCCTGGCTCGGGACGTTTCGCGGTTCTGGACCGAGGAAGCGTTCCGTCACGTCTCACCGGCCACCGGCCGGCGCTACCGAGGCGGGTACCTCTCCTGGAACTACTGGATCGGCTACGCCCCGCTAACTGCCGCCACGCCCGACGGGCGCCGGCGGGGTACGTTCCTTTCCAACGGCGTTTGCCCGGTGAACGGCGCCGACCGCGACGGGCCGACCGCCGCCGTCCTATCGGTGGGTCACCTCGGGCTTGAGACGGCGCCCAACGGCGCATCCCACACACTGAACCTCAGCCCATCGCTCCTGCGAGGCGACGAGCACGTCGCCAAGCTCGCGGCCCTCCTCCGGGCTTACTGCCGTGTCGGCGGCACCGCTCTTCAGGTCAACGTCCTCGACACCGACACGCTGCGAGCGGCCCAGGCCGATCCGGACACCTATCGCAACCTCCTGGTACGCGTGACCGGCTACAACGCGTACTTCGTTACCCTGGGGCGAGAGATACAGGATGAGATCATCGCTCGCGAAGCGCGGCAGGTATAGGCCGTGACGCTCTCCCCACCCCCAACAGAGGCGGCAGACAGCGCCGGAGCGCTCCCCGGCACCACCTTCAACGTTCAGCGCTTCAGCACCGAGGACGGACCCGGCATCCGCACGACCGTCTTCATGAAGGGCTGCCCGCTACGGTGCCGCTGGTGCCACAACCCTGAAGGGCTCTCGCCTCACCCGCAACTGGTCTGGCACGACGTACGCTGCTTGGGGGCTCGCGCCTGCCTGGCCGCCTGCCCGACTCGGTCCCTCGAATTGACACCGGCGGGGATGCGCATCGACCGTGAGCGCTGCTTGCCCTGTGAGCGTTGCTCCAGCGCCTGTCCCGCCGGCGCCCTCGAGGTCATCGGCCGGCGCTGGACGCCCGACGAGCTATTCGCGCTGGTGGCCCGGGACGCCGTCTTCTACGAGACGTCAGAGGGAGGCGTGACGGTGTCCGGAGGCGAACCTGCCATGCAACCCGACTTCTTGGAGGCGTTCCTGGCCCTGTGCCACGAGGGCGGCATCGCCACGGCCGTCGACACCTGCGGCTACGCCGACTGGAGCGTGTACGAGCGCCTGCTGCCACACGTGAGCCTGGTGCTGTTCGATCTGAAGCTGGCCGACCGCGAGCGGCACCGCGAGGCCACCGGCGTCTACCCGGACCGCATCTTCGAGAACGCCGCCGCCATCGCAGCGCGTGGCATCCCCATGTGGGTGCGAACGCCGGTGATCCCCAGCTACACAGACGACGAGGAGAACGTCGCGGCGCTGGCCGATTTTATCGCCGGACGACTGCCGGCAGTCCAGCGCTGGGACCTGCTGGCCTACACCAACCTGGGGCAGCCCAAGTACCACCGCCTGGACCTACCGTACGCGCCGGAAGGCACGGAACTACCGCTGCGGGAGCGGATGGAACGCTTGGCCGCCGTCGCCTCGGAGGGAGGCGTGCGAAACGTGACGTGGTCCGGCGCCACGCGAGATTGAGGAGATGACCGCAGCAGATCTACCGCACTCCACACTC
This sequence comes from Dehalococcoidia bacterium, assembly GCA_050014295.1. Lineage (GTDB taxonomy): Bacteria > Chloroflexota > Dehalococcoidia > DSTF01 > JALHUB01 > JBEKDP01. The sequence continues at coordinate 3,399 of JBEKDP010000089.1, forward strand.
GACCCAGAAGTCGTACGCGCTCTCTCGGAGCCGCGCGTGCCCAAGTTCCTGGCCACCCGCGACGCGGACGGCGTCCCGAACGTCGTGCCGGTCCTTTCCCTCGAGGCCTTCGACGCGTGGACCATCGTCTTCGGGGAGATGATGATCTGGAAGACGCGCCGGAACCTGGAGGCGGACCCGCGCCTGTCAATCATGGTCGTCTCGCCCGATCTCCGCGCTTGGACAGTCCGCGGCCGGTTCGTCGAATTCCGCCGCAGCGGCCCCCACTTCGACCGCGTCGCATCCAACGAGGGCGCGCGCTACAACCCCTACGGCAGCTACCGGAGCGCTGGGGTCATCGAGGTAGCCGAAGGAGCCCGCACCTGGCGATTCTCGCGGATTGGCCTGCTCCTGGGCGCCGTCCGCCTCCGGCTGCTGGCGCGAGGCCTCTCGCGCGACGCCCCGATGCCGTTAGCGATGCCGCTTCAGGTGCAGGGGAAGTTCGCACGGCTGAGAGCGGCCAAGTCGCTGGCCGTCATCGATGCGGCTGGTCACCCCGATTGCCTCCCTGCGCTACCGCTTGCGACGGCTGGACGCGGACGCCTGGCATGCGGTGGCGCCGCCGCTCGTTACTTGGCTGGACTCGCGCCTGGCACAAATGTCGCCGCCGCCGTCCTCACCCAGGAACCCGTCGCTTACCAAGTAAAGGGCACACTCGCTGGCGTGCGCCGCAGCCTGGGGCAGGCTCTCGGCGTCATCGACGTGCGAGAGGCGTACAGCGCCTGCCCGCCGTTGCCGGGCCAACTGCTGCCGACGAAGCCCTGAAGCCCGCTGTCTGGCCCCTTCGGGTTCACGCATCCCCTCCGCGAAAAAGGACCGGGCGACGGTGAACCAGCGCCTCGAGACGGCTGGCCACTTCCTCAATCCCTTCCGACAATACACAAGAGGGCTTGCGTAGCACGTGCTCGTTGCTTGTATGCCCATGGGAAGAAGGCCTCTTGGCTCAAGAGGGTGAAAATGGGGATGCGGCGCCGCCCGATGCTCTTCAGCACCGTGTCTAGCCTGCGGTCAGTTCGAGCGCGCTCGACTCTGGCCGGCCTAGCGTTGCTCCTGCTCCTGGCAGCCGTAGCAGGAGTGTCTCTCTGGCGCGCTCAAAGTGATCGAGCCGCGCGCAACTCGCTGGAGCAGAGAGCGTCCGCCGTCGCCGCTCTGGAGAGCGCCCGCGCGCAGATCTACAGCACTGCCACCTTCACTGCCATCTCCGTGTTCGTTGACGATCCCAAGCCTTTCGTCGACCAGTTCCGGCAGGGTCAAGCGGCAACTGCGAAGTCTTTGCAGGATGCTCACGACGCGATGATCGCCGCCGAAGGGTCGGGAAGCTCGGCGGTAATCGACGACCTGAGCGGCCAGGTGAAGACCCTGTTTGCGAATGCAGACGCAATCATGACCGCCTTCCTTACCGCCGATAGGGATGCCCGGGTAGCAATGGCCCAGGACTATCAGAAGCAGGCATGGCCCGAAGCCGCCGCCGCGATCGCCAAAATGCAGCAACTGGAACAGGAACAAGCGGCCAAGCTGGCTGCCGAGAAAGCAGCAGCGGACAGCGCTTCCAAGAATACGCTCGCGCTGCTGATCACCTTTAGCGTCGCCGCCTTCCTGACGGCGTGTGCAGCGCTATCCATGCTCCACGTTTCGATAACGCGCCCCCTCACGGCGCTGCGGGCGAGCGCGCGAGCAGTCACCTCCGGCGACCTCGAGGCGAGAGCAACCGAGTCCGGCCCCGAGGAAGTGGCTTCTGTGGCGCGCGACTTCAACGAGATGACTCAGGCTCTCCTCAACAGGACGGAGAAGCTCGTCCAATCCGAGCAGCAGTTCCGCGATGTCCTGGAGGTCTCCCGCGATCTAGTCTACAAGCTGAACATGGAGACGCGCACCTACGACTACATCAGCCCCTCCGCTTCCGACCTGCTGGGGTTCACGCCGGAAGAAGTTGCCGCGATGGGCCTTGCGGGGATCAGAGAGCGATTCCATCCTGAGGACAGAGAGCGGTTCAGGACCTTCCCTCGCGACCTGCCCGAGGGCGGGGACGAACACCGCATGGCCCAGGCCATCGAGTACCGCTGGAAATGCAGAGACGGCGAGTACCGCTGGCTAAGCGATAATCGCGCCATCGTTCGCGATGAAGACGGGAAGGTGCTGGCCGTAGTAGGCACCGTTCGCGATATCACCAGCCGCAGGCAGGCAGAGGAGGCACTGCGTCAGAGTGAAGAGAAGTTCCGCTCTCTGAGCGCCTCCGTGCCCGTCGGCGTCTACTCAACCGATCTCGATGGCAAGTTCATTTATGTCAACGAGCACTTGGCGGACACGCATGGAGTGCGGCCGGAGGAGCTCTTAGGGCGGATCTGGAGCACGGATATCCACCCGGATGACCGGCGAGCAGCAGTGACGGCGGCACTGGAGGCTGGCAGAGAGCTGCGCACGTTCTCCTCGGAGCATCGCATCGTGAGGCCTGACGGGACGACGCGCTGGATTCGCGTCGCCTCCAGTCCACTCATGTCCGCAGAGGGCACTCCCCTAAACTACGTCGGTGTCGCTGAAGACGTAACCGAGCGCCGCCGAGCAGAGGATGCGCTGAGGGAGAGCGAAGAGCGGTTCCGCACCTTGAGTGCTGCAGCGCCCGTCGGCATCTTCTCAACGGACCCCCGCGGTAAGTTTATCTACGTCAACGAGCACTTGCTGGAGACATATGGATTGCGGTTGGAAGAAACCCTGGGGCGGGCCTGGACCAAGAATATCCACCCGGATGACCGCCAGGCGACATTCGAGGAAGCGCTGAAGGCAGGGAGAGAAAAGCGTAAGTTCTCCTGGGAATACCGCGTCGTGACGCCGGGGGGAGGAGTGCGCTGGGTTCGCTCAGTGGCGAGTCCAATACTGTCCAGAGACGGTAGTCTGGTGAGCTACGTAGGTGCCGCTGAAGACGTCACCGAGCAAAAGCAGGCGGACGCGGCGCTCCGCGAGAGCGAAGAGCGGTTCCGTACTCTGAGCGCCTCCGCGCCTATCGGCATCTTCCTTTCCGACGTGCGGGGCAACGCTGTCTACTCTAACGAAAACGCCTGGGCGCTAATCGGCGGGACTTCTGAAGATGGTCTGGGGCACGTATGGAACGACTACATCCACCCCGACGACCGCGAAGCAGTGATGGCAGAGGGGGCTGCTGCACTAGCCGACAGGCGCAAGTTCTCCATGGAATACCGCATACTGACCAAGGACGGAGAAGAGCGCTGGGTGCACACGACCATCATTGCGATTCGTTCCCCAGAGGGCATCGTCACCGGCTACCTGGGCACCATTGAAGACGTCACCGACCGGAAGCGCGCGGAGGAGGAGATGGCGAACAGGCTCAAGATGGAATCCGCTGTCGCCCAAGCCTCCAACCTCCTGGCCGGATCAGACGACGCGGACGTCGTCCTGAACGTTGCCCTGCCCATCTTGGCGGAGGCGTTCAGCGCCGAACGCGCCGTGGTCTTTGTCGCTCGGGGCAAGGATCGCGTAGACGCTGTGAGCACGTGGCGCGCTCCCGGCATCCCGAAAATCGATAACCTCCATGACCTCGAAATCGCCGCTTTCCCCTGGCTCTCGAACAAACTGGCGCGCGGCGAGCCCGTCATCGTGCCCGATGTGTCCGCGCTGCCGCCCGAAGCGGGAAGGGAGAAAGAGTATTGGGAGGCCAACGGCAACCGCTCGATGCTGGCATTCCCGGTGACTTCCCGCGGCAGGAGCATCGGCTGTGTCATCTTCCACAACACGAAAAGCACCCGCCCCTGGCGGGATGAGGACGTTCAACTGCTGCGCCTCGCCTCCGAGAGCATCTCCTCCTTCTTCCAGCGCCGGCGCGCGGCAGGGCAGAGACGCGAGGCCTATGCGAGCGTGGTCCTTCTGCTGGCAGTGGCAGCCGAGGCCCGCGACCCCTACACGGAGAGCCACCTCCAGCGGATAAAGGGCTTCTCAGAGGCGATTGCATCTGAGCTCGGTTTGGAGCCGCAGCAAATCAAGGAGATAGGTCTCGCCTCTCTCCTCCACGACCTCGGCAAGATGCGAGTGCCCGATGCAATTCTTGCGAAACCCGGCCCGCTCTC
>JBEKDP010000090.1:0-7432 GCA_050014295.1 Dehalococcoidia bacterium
TATCGCCCTGGAGCGCTCGATCGCTGACCAGGGCATCTACCCGGCGGTGGACCCGCTGACCTCGTTCTCGCGCATCCTCGACCCCAACGTTGTTGGCGAGGAGCACTACGGGGTAGCCAGAGGTGTGCAGCAGGTGCTCCAGCGCTACAAGGACCTCCAGGACATCATCGCCATTCTGGGTATGGAGGAGCTCTCGGAGGAGGACAAGCTGGCCGTCCGCAGGGCGCGCAAGATCCAGCGCTTCCTCTCGCAGCCGATGTTTGTGGCCGAGCCCTTCACCGGTCGCGCCGGCCGCTACGTCCCAGTGCAAGAGACGGTGCGCGGCTTCCGCGAGATCCTGGACGGAAAGCACGACGACCTGCCGGAGCAGGCATTCTGGATGGTGGGCACGATCGAGGACGCCCAGGCGGCGGCGGAGAAGTTGGCAGCCGAGGCGCGCGCTTAGAGGCAAGAGATGGCGAAACTCAACGTTGACGTAATCACGGCCGAGCGCATCGTCTTCTCGGACACGGGAATCGATGTCGTCGTCGCCCCCGGAGCTGAGGGGGAGTTGGCGATCCTGCCGTCACACGCTCCCCTGATGACCTTCCTCGTTCCGGGCGAGTTGCGACTACGCAAGGAGGGCGGCGAGGAGACGGACATGGTCGTCACGGGCGGCTTCCTCGAAGTGCGGGACGACAAGGTGGTCATCCTCGCCGAGTCGGCGGAGCGGGCAGAGGAGATCGACATCGCCCGCGCGCAGCAGGCGCGGGTCCGCGCCCAGGAGCGCTTGGCTGCCCGCGAATCGGCGGTCGACCTGGCCCGCGCGGAGGCGGCGCTGCGTCGCTCTTCGGTCAGGCTCAAGGTGGTGGAGCGTCGACGCCGGCGTCCAGGAACCGGCGGAAGCGGGAGCCAAGGCAACCCCTGACCCTTTCCACGAGGCCCAGCCGCAAACCCCGGGGGCCCCACGGTCTGTCCTCTGTCGCGCCCGTGCGTGGTCCTAAGCGTGCCCTCGCTTGAAGTCCTGTCCCCCATGATGGTACTGTTGTGCCAATAGTGCTAGAGGATTCGTGCGCTGCGATGGTTGCTGACCGGTTTCTCGTCGAGGGAGGCCATCGCTTAGAGGGCCGGGTGCGGGTTAGCGGCAACAAGAACGCTGCCATCCATGCGATGGCGGCTACCCTTCTCACTTCCGAAGACTGCTACCTCGACAACGTTCCCGCCATCGGCGATGTCCGTTTCATGGTGGAGATACTGCGCGCGCTGGGTGCGAGCGTCGACTATCCCTCTCCCTCCTCGCTCAGGATAAACGCCGCCAACATCCACACCCTCGAAGCCCCGAGCGATCTGGCGGTGCACCTGCGGGGTAGCTTCCTGGTCATGGGGCCGCTGTTGACCCGTTTTGGCGAAGCTGCCTGCTCCCCACCCGGCGGCGACATCATCGGATTGCGGCCGTTGAACGTGCATCTCGCTGGCTTCCGTGTGCTCGATGCCGACGTGCGAAGGGAAGGCGACAAGTACGTCGCTCGGACGAAGCGCTTGAAGGGGAGCAGGATATTCCTCGACTACCCAAGCGTGCTCGGCACCCAAAATCTGATGCTGGCGGCTACTCTGGCGGAGGGCAAGACGACGCTGGTGAACGCCGCGGCAGAGCCGGAAATCATCAGCCTTGCCGAGATGCTCATTCAGATGGGAGCGCGGATTCAGGGTGCCGGAACTCACACTATCGAGATCGAAGGAGTCAGCGGGCTCGGTGGGGCGTCTCATCGCATCATCGCCGACCGCATTGAGGCGGGGACGTTCGCCATCGCCGCCGCGATCACGCAGGGGGAAGTCGAGATCCTGGGAGGAATGCCGCGCCAGCTCGATGCCCTGATCTGGAAGCTGGACGAGGCAGGGGTTGAGGTGGGCGAAATAGACGGCGGCTTACGCGTGCGGGGAACCAGCGCGCTGCGGGCGATAAACGCGCAGGCGGTGCCTTACCCTGGCCTGGCGACCGATCTGCAGGCGCCGCTGGCCGCCCTCCTGACGCAGGCGCGAGGCGTTAGCTCTATCTACGAGCGGGTATTTGAGAACCGGTTGCTCTACGTGAGTGAGTTGCGCAAAATGGGCGCCGAGGTGATCACCTCCGGCACAACGGTCATTATCAGCGGCCCGACGGCGCTTACTGGCTCCAACGTGCAGGCGGTCGATCTCCGGGCCGGCGCCGCCCTGGTGCTGGCCGCGCTGGTCGCCGAGGGAAAGACGGAGATCGCCGATATCTTCCATCTGGACCGCGGCTACGAGCAGTTCGATCTGAAGCTGAAGTCGCTGGGCGGCCACGTCGAGCGGGCCTGACACCGGCGCTTCCGCGGACAACATCGTGATGATGCAAACTGGGTTTGGGGGAAGATGATGCTGACAAGGAGATTAGGGATCGACCTGGGCACGGCGAACGTGCTCGTCTTTATGCGGGGCAAGGGCATCGTGATCAACGAGCCCTCGGTGGTCGCGCTGGCGAGCCGGGACAACACGGTTGTGGCCGTCGGCAACGCGGCGCGGGGGATGATCGGACGCACGCCGAGCAGCATTTCCGTTATTCGACCGATGCGCGATGGCGTTATCGCCGACTACCTCATCACTGAGGCCATGCTCCGCTATTTCATCGGCCACGCGCTGGGTCGCTTCAATTTGATAAAGCCAGAGGTGATGGTCTGCATTCCGGCGGGGGTGACCAGCGTCGAGCAGCGGGCGGTGCGGGACGCTGCTGAACAAGCGGGAGCGCGCCGGCCCGCCCACCTCGTGCCGGAGCCCCTGGCAGCAGCGATCGGCGCCGGAATCCCGGTAGGCACGGCGAGCGGGAACATGATCGTCGATATCGGCGGCGGACGGGCGGAAGCGGCCGTGATCTCCATGTATGGCATCGTGGTCAGTGAGTCGATCCGCGTCGCCGGCGACCGCATGGACGATGCGATAGCCGCTTACGTAAAGCGTCGCCACAACCTCATCATCGGTGATCGGACCGCCGAAGAGGCGAAGATTGCCATCGGCAGCGCGCTTCCCTTAGAAGAGAACGTCACCATGGAGATTCGGGGGCGGGACCAGATTACCGGTCTCCCCAAGACGATTGTTATCACGTCCAATGAGGTGACACAGGCTATTCAGGATTGCCTCGCCAGCATCGTTCAAGCGGTGCATTCCGTGCTTGAGCGCACGGCGCCCGAGCTTGCCTCCGACGTCATCGACCGGGGCATCGTGCTGACCGGCGGCGGCGCCCTTCTGCGCAATATCGACCAGCTTCTCACCCAGGAGACGGGCGTCCCCTGTCACATCGCCGAAAACCCGATGAACTGCACCGCCATCGGTGCGGGAGCCGCCCTCGAGCACCTGGACGTTATCAAGCGCAGCCTGCCGACGGAGGAAGAGTCGCTGGTGGCGAGCCTTTAGGTCATGCCTTGATTTCGGGGCTGGCGCCCTTGAGATAGTAAGTCATGGTCTGGAGGGCAAGGACGGGCTCGATCTCCCTCACTCTGATTCCGGCCGGGACGCGGGGCGCCACCGGGGCGTAGTTTAGGATTCCTCTCACGCCGCAGCCGACTAACGTTTCGACGACCTCCTGGGCAGCGGTGGCAGTGACCGCAACAATGCCGATATGCGCCGGCTTGGCCTTGAGTGACTGGCCCAGATTCTTGATGCTCTGAACCTTGATTCCGCCGAAGGTCTTGCCGACCGTCTCAGGATCCGAGTCGAAAGCGGCAACGATGCGGAACCCTTCCGGAGCAAACCCTCGGTAGGAGAGAATCGCGCGCCCGAGGTTGCCCACCCCCACAAGGACCATCCGCCACTCCTGATCGAGGCCAAGGATCGCCCTTAGCTCACCAGCGAGGTGGCGCACATTGTACCCGCGACCCTGCTTGCCGAAGCGACCGAAGTAGCTGAGGTCCTTGCGGATCTGCGCTGGGGTCACTCCCAGCTCGGCGCCCAGCTCCTGCGAGCTGACCACCTGGCGACCCTGGCTATCCAATGCGGCGAGGGTGCGCGCGTAGACTGGCAGCCTATCGATTACTACTTCGGGAATGCCGAGGAGGGTCGTCATTGCCATCCTCCAACCAGCCGTGCGCGTTGGATGACCGCGCCGGCCGAGACCATCGCTGGCGGCGCGAAGGCTGGGGCTCGATTGCGCAATTCTGCACAATGCTAGCACCGGAATTCGAATTGGGTCAACAGAAAGACGGGAGTCTGGCGAGGAACGCGAGCGCTATCTAAAGACCAGGACGCAGGTCGGCCAGAGCATCGCGACGATAAACATGATGGTCACTAGCAGGATGAGCCCTCGCGGCAGCGGCAGCCATCTTGGAGACGGCTTCGAATCATAGTAGCCGGTTGCCTCAGACAGGTCGAAATCGGGGTGGTTGGGGTCCGTAGGGTCGTCGAGTTCCCACGGCTCTTCCTCGTCCCCGGTGTCGTCGTCGTCGATTAGATCTACCATCGCTCATGCCATCCCTTGGAGTTGCCCTAGTAGGCTCCCATCCGGCGGAGGGCCTCGTCGTCGATTCCGAAGTGATGGGCGATCTCGTGGCGAACAACGTGTCCGACCTTCGCCACGATCTCTTCGTCGGTCGAGCAGGTCATCTCGATCGGCCGCTGGAAGATGAGCACGCGGTCGGGGGCAACCATGTTGTAGCCGAGGCCGCGCCGGCTGACGGGGACGCCCCGATAGAGGCCCAGCAGAGTTTGACCCGGTCTCGCGCCGGCCGCCTGCAGGTCATCCGGGGTGGGGTAGTCCTTGACCTCAACGTCGATATTGGAGAGCTTCTCCCTGAACTCATCGGGGAGGGAAAGCAGCGCCTGCTCGACCAGCTCTTCGAATCGATCTCTGTCCATCGCCCGCTTCTCCTCCAATCAGCGCTGGCAAGAAGATCATACCACAGACTCCAGGGCGGGCTCAGGCTGCCGGTATCGCTGAGGCCTGCTAGTATGAAGTCTGGGCGCGGAAAAGGGCGGACGGCCACGGAATTGGGGCGAGCATGAAGAAACCAGAATTAACCAGATATGAGGAGCAGGTGCCGGCGACGTGGTGGCTGCGGGCCGTGATGCTCGTGACGCTTGCGGCGATGCTCGGCGCGCTGGTCGGCCCCGCGTTCGACAGTGCGAAGAGCCGCGCTTGGAGCGTCTCTTACTACCCGGTCATGGCGCTCGCGTCGCTGGTGATGGTGGCCAGCTTGCTTACGTTTCGACGTCTCTCCATCAGAGTAACCGACGAGAGTGTCACATTCGGCTTTGGCGTCCTCCGCAAGACGCTGCTGCTGGGAAGCATCCGAGCCTACGAGGTGAAGAAGTACAAGTGGCTGGAATACGGAGGGTGGGGGCTGCGCTTTTCCTTGGGCGGACGGCGGGCCTATAGTCTGCCGGGCACGCCAATGGGTGTGGAGATTACCTCTGGGCAGGGGAAGAAGGAACGGCGCTACTTTGTCTCTTCCCGTTACCCCGACCGTTTCGCCGCAGCCATAGGGGGGGAGATGTCGGCTCCTTCCGCCACGTGGCAATGACCACGTCGGCGGCCCAGGGGAACCGATAGGCCAGGCGGTCGACGACCCGGAAGGTCGCGGCAGCGGCGCGAAAAGAGAGCATCTCCAAGAAGCCGCGCCAGGGCGGCAGGAACAGGAACATCGATGCGCCGTGGATGCCGACCAGGCGCAGCCGGCCGCGGGCCAGGCGCTTCATGAGCTTGTAGCTGCCCTCGAATGTGTGGTCGTCGGGGATGCCCCAGTAGCGCAAGCCCGGCGGTGTGCCGACGCCTATCTTTCCCATCATCCGATGCATGCCTTTGCCGATCCGGCAGGAGAGGCTCTGGTAGTTGGCCAGGGCGACGACGAGGTGTCCGCCGGGCCTGAGCACACGCGCTGCCTCGGCGACAAAGCGCTGCCGGTCGGCGAAGTGGTCCATTGCCCCTTGGCAGATCACGAGGTCGAAGGAGCTATCCTGGAAGGGAAGACCTTCGGCGATTCCCCGCACCATGCGCACTCTCTGGTGGACGGCCGGGAAACGGAACTGACCGAGCCGCAGCATGGAGTCGGAGGCGTCGATGCCATGCGCTTCCCAGCCGCGCAGGGACAGCTTCGCGGCCTGAGTCCCCAGCCCGCATCCGACATCGAGCAGACGCAGGTGGTGGGGCCCGGTACCGTTCGTTCTGTGCGCGGCCTCCAGGACCGCTGCTTCCGTCCGGAACATGTAGAAGTTGGTCTGGCGTTCGTTGAGCGCGACGAACTGCTCGATGTTGTAGCTGATATCGGGTTTGACGCCTTGCATCCTGCCTCGGCTTTCTCAGCAGTGGGAAACCTAAATCTAGCAGGTATTCACATAAATCGCAAACCGCAGCGAACGTAGCTGAGAAGCGAGGGTGGCGAGGCCGTCAGGAAGGAAGGGCTATGTAGGGCGCTTGGGCGGCTTGTCGTGGAGCATGGGTTCGATGATCGCCGCGGCTATCTTGAGATGGGTCTCCGGCACCATCACCCAGCAACCGGTTGGAGCGGCTGAACCCAATACGACGCCCATGTAGCCGCCGGCACCGGGAAGCTTCGCGAAGGCTGGCACGCCCTCTTTCTGGAGAATGTCAACCCACATTTCCGCGATGAGTTGGTTGGGTGCCGTCACTAGGTTCACCCACTCCATGGCGACCTCCGTCCTCTCATAGCGGCTCGATTTGAGCTTCGCCGTCGGTTCTCGCCGTGAGTATTGCCGCAGCGTCCTCGCGTCTATCTTCCGGCACGAGGACACGGCAGCCACCGCTTGAGACCCCAAGGAAAGAGACGGCGTCTGAGGGCCTGATCATGGCGGGAATCCCCTGGTCGCCGAGGGTCTCGCACCACATCTCTGCGGTGAACTGGTCCGGCGCCGTTGTGAGGTGCACCCAGTTCAATTGTGGACTCTAGCCTCCGACGTCAATGCTAGCGCGTATCCGCGCGTAGGAAAAGAAGTGGGCAGCAAGAACGCTGCCCACTCCGTTGGTCTCCGTGTCGGGCGATGTCTATTCTTTTGGCGGCTGAGCGGGCCACTCGTTCATGAGGCCCTTCGTCACCTTCTCTGGGATGATCTTCGAAATGCTGTCGACCGTCCACTGCTGGTCGTTCTCGGCGGAGGCGACTATCTCCGGCTCGGAGTAGAGGCCGATGAAGCCATAGCGCACCAAGAAGTTGCGGCCGTTGACGTTCGCGGCCTCGTCGGTGCAGAGCCAGGCCACCATCGGGCCGACCTGCTCCGGGACCTGCTTCTCCATCTCCGCCAGCGCCTTCAGGCCTGCCTCGCCGGCGCGCTCGAACCGGGCGCGCATGTCCGGGCTCAGCGTCATGCGGGTCGCCGCCTGAGGCCGGATGGCGTTGGTGCGGACGCCGTAGCGCCCCATCTCGCGGGCCAGCGTGCGCGTGAAGCCAACGATGCCTTCTTTGGCGGCCGCGTAGTTGGTCTGACCGGGGTT
>JBEKDP010000091.1:0-7352 GCA_050014295.1 Dehalococcoidia bacterium
CTGCCAATCACACTCGACGATTACGTCTTCAAAGGCTGGAAGAAGAAGCAGCCGCAGCTCGCCGAACGTCTGTCCCGCCGGATCATCGGTGACTTTCGCGGCGCCAGGCGGAACCAGCAGAATTTTGACACAGCCGTTGCGCGCCTGCTTGACGCCCTGAAGGTGAAGCGGCCCGGGCGGTGACGGCCACGCGACCTGTTCCAGGCAACTAGCCGGGTCGTCGCGAGGATTCACTCCGGCCCGTGGAAGCTAAGCCTGACTGCCAGTATCCGCACTTCAAGGGTCTTCGATGGCTTCGCCACACGCTCCACGCGCCCCATAGCAAGGCTGCCGCTCCCTCAACAGGGGGAGTGCAGAGGGGTCCTCCCCTCTGCCGGGGGTTTCAGGGGGTGTCCCCCTCAGATTCCTGAATAACCCTGCTGGGTGGGCTGGGTGGGAAGAAGAACGCCAATGGCGCCGCGGCGGAAGCGCTCCCCCCCGCTGCCACATCCCCCTTAGAGGACCGCCCCCTCCTCTGCTATCATGACCCCATGACACCGACCCCGTTCCGCGAGCCCGGCCAAAGCCGTCTGGAACATCAATCATACGTAAGTACACTCAGCCCGAAACCCCAGATTCGGAAAACGGCGAAAAAACAAAAACGATTGAATTCAACTGGTCAATCAAACGCCACGAGGCGGCTAGTAAGGCGACGCCGTGGCCGAGTTCCTGAACTACCGGCGCTTCCCAGCCTGACCGAGCTGCTCCAGGAGGGGCTGCGGCAGACGGCGCGTCGCCTCCCGAAAGGTTACGCCCGACATCCTCTCCCTGTTCTCGGCCACGAACCGCGCGACCTCCTCCGGCTCCACCCGCGAGATGTCCCGCAGCACCCAGCCGATCGCCTTGCGGATGAAGAACTCCTTCTCCTCCATCATGTCGCCGGCTAGGGAGTAGAAGAGCGCCCGGTCGCCGACGCCCTCGCGAAAAAGGAGGAGCTGCGATAGGAGGGCGGCTCGCCGCATCCAGAAGTTGTCATCCTTCGCCCATCGCTTGAGCGACTCCAGCGCGCGGTCGTCCTTGCGCAGCACAGCCCCAACGAGGTGGGCCGCGATCTCGTCGACCTGGTCCCAGTTCACCGACTCGCGCAGCATGCGCTCCAGTGCCGGCATGTCATCGATGTCGAGCAGGCCGCGGAACTCGTCCAGCAGGAGCATCGCCAGCGCCCGCTCCTCGTGGACGTCTCCCTGCCACAGGTCCCAGCAAACCTCCCAGAGCGTCTCCTTTGGGAGGTCCCGGTGCTCGTGGCGGAAGCCCTTTGCGATCGACCTGATCTTGGGGACCGGCGCGCCGATGAACTGGAAGGGGCTCTTCAGATAGCGCTTCTCTTGGGTCGCCCTGGCTGGGTCGGGGGACTCGCGCAGGGCGCGACGAAGCTGAGCCGTCGATTCCTGGGCGAACGAAGGGGCGCGCCCCATCTCGCGCTCAGTATCGCGCTCCACGTCCTCGTTTGTCGAGCGCGCGGCTCACGCCGTTGCCATCATCGATTTCTCCACGAGCGAATCGATCTGCTTGACGATCTTGCTCTCGATCTCCAGGTTCCAGAGCGTCTCCGGCACGTCGACCAGTAGGAACAGCTCGGATAGCAGGAGAGTCTCCACCGCCGTGACCCCAAGGTGCTCCAGCCATTTGCCGACGCCGACTCTGACGGTGAAGTTGTCGGGCTCGCCGTCGAGCAAGATCGTGAAGGCGCGGTCGGCAGCGATGACGGCGCTTAGGAAGCCGCCCTTCTTCGCCTGGATGACCGTCCCATGCGGGCTCGGCTGCGACGACTGCACCTTGAAACCGTCTCCCGTGAGATACGCTTCGATGTCCGTCTTCAAGCTGCCCAGGTCTGTCTTCTTCCCTTCGTAATGCCTGACCGTTTCGCCGATCATGATGTGCTCCTTCCTCTGCCACCTAGGCGAAGAACTAACTACATTGCCACCTTTATGTTGAAGTTGGGTCGCTGCACGACCATCAGGAGTCTCAACCAGAGAATCAGGTACATCTCAATTCCTCGGGCGGAGCTGATGTCACCGAGGTCGATTACGCTGGCCCAGCCAAACCACTCCTTGAGGAGCTTCTCCTTCACCCAAGCCTTTGCCTCCGCATCATTGCCCGCGACGAACAGGTCATGGGCGCCTGGCACGAGTGAAGGGTTAGTCATTATGCTGGCGTTGACCGTGTTGAGCGCCTTGACCACCTTAGCCTCGGGAAATGCCGCTTGAATGCGCTCGCCCAGAGATTCTGTGTTGCAGAACGCCAGCGTCGGCGGCATCCCCCCAGAGAAGTCCAGCGGGTTGGCGATGTCCACCAGGATCTTACCGCTCAAGTTGTCTTTGCCGGCGGCCGTCAGCGCCTCAACCGAGGCGACACCGAACGTGCAGTTGAACACCACTTCGCCGAACTGCGCCGCCTCCGCAAAGCTGCCTCCTCTGACAGCGAGACCCCGCTCGCTTTGCTGTTGAACCCACTGGTTCACGGAAGGGAGCGTTCCCTGCGGTCCGCGGTCCTTCGGCGCGTCGAGGTTGCGGGAACTGATCATCACCTCATGCCCAAGTTCCGCCAGCTTCAGTCCGATTGTCTGCGCCACTATTCCCGAACCGACGGTGCCGAGTCTCATTTGCCTCTCGCCTCCTTTGCCGCGTCGCCAACGCCGGGTTCAACCGATCTGGACCGCGAGCATGGAGATCGAGCCTCCGTCGACACCCTCGACGGGAAAGCTGGGCGCTTCATCTTCCCGGCGAAGCGCGATCACGTACAGCAACGGCAGGTAGTGGTCCGGCGTGGGCACCGACAGCATCGCGTCGGGGCCCAGCGTTTCATAGGCGACGAGCGGATCGTCTTCACCGGCGACCAGCAGCCGGCGTGCCCGCTCCTCGAATCGGACAGCCCACTCGAACGGTTCGGCGGGATGCCGGCCCCAGGCGTAGGCGTGCAGGTTGTGGACAAGGTTGCCGCTCCCGACGATCAAGATCCCTTCGTCGCGGAGAGGCGCGAGCTTCTTGCCAACATCGTAGTGAAATGCCGCTGGCTGCGTCTCGTCGATGCTGAGCTGCACGACCGGCACGTCGGCCTGGGGATAGACATGGCGCAGAACCGACCAGGTTCCGTGGTCGAGGCCCCACTGCTCGTCGAGGCCCACTGAGAGGGGGGCAAGCAGTGCCTGTACGCAACTCGCCAGGCCCGGGTCGCCCGGCGCCGGGTAGATGACCTGATACAATTCCGGCGGGAAGCCGCCGAAATCGTGGATCGTCCGAGGAGCCTGCATCGCCGTCACCGCCGTCCCGGGAAGGTACCAGTGCGCGGATACGCAGAGCAACGCTCGCGGGCGTGGGATCGCCGCTCCGATGGCGGCCCAGGCCTTCGTGTAGACGTTGTCCTGCAATGCATTCAACGGATTGCCGTGTCCGACAAACATTGCAGGCATGCGCTGGGGCATCTGCATTCCTTCCATGCGCTCAGGCAGGATGGCGACGAATCCCGTCAACCCGCCTTCGTGACGGGGGCTGCGGATCGACTCTTTAGAGCGAATCGCTCGAACAAGACTACGCCGCTGGCCTCCGTTGAATCGCCTCCGCCCCCAGTTTCAGTCCTTCCTCGGGGGTCGTCGTCGGATAGACCACCACATCGAAGACGTCATCCCAGTCGATTAAGAACTGCATGACCGGCGCGTAGTTCGCGGCTTCGAATACAACGACAACGATTGTAGGACCGGCGGGCCAGTACTCCGCGACCCATTCGAAGCCCGCCGGGAACTTGTACTGCGCCCTACGCCCTAACGCCGCATCCGTTTGCTGCCGGGTCAGCCCCGGCTTCCAGGTGAAACTTGCTAGGTAGAGCATCGACGGTCTCCCCTCTTCGGCAGGTCACGCTTGCCCGCCCTCGCGGGCTAGAGCCTCCCGTACTCCCTGAATCTCCGCTTCCAGATCCTTTAGGTAGGCTTCCAGGTCGCCGGTGCGTTCCTGTCGGCTATAGAATCGCCGTTGTAGCCTGGGAGTGGAATCAGCCTCACCACAAGCGCCGCTGTGGCCGCCGTGATGGCAGCCACAACGGCAGCCGCCGTAATGATGCCCGCCACAGCTACAGCCGCCGTAGTAGTGTTCTCCGCGCTCGCCTCCGTGATGACCCCTGGGGGCCCCACAGCTGCAGTCGCCATACTCTCCCGTCCCGTGATAATGGGCGCCCATCGTGAATCTCCTTTCATCTGCCGCTCCTTTGCTGACAGGTTCATCCGTCAGAGTAGAGGCGATCCGTGCACGCGGTGTGACTTTCCCGGCGCTCGTGTGAAAGAAGGATGAAGACTGACAAGATCCCCTGCAGCCTCACGACAAGGCTCCAGTTGTCGAACATTCCCCGAGTGGTTTCTCGCTCCAAGGAGCTTGACCGTGGACTGACTGGCGCCTAGGATGAGCAGATTCGTCGACAGAGAGGCTTATGCCGTGGTTGGCACTGCGGGGGAAGAAGAACGCGCCGTTGCGCCGGCTCGGGAAGTGTCGCCGGCGTCGCGTGCGAGCCTTGGCGGACAGTGGAAGTTGTGCGCAGCCTTGCTCGCCGTGTGGCTCACGCTGCTCGCTTTTATCCTTCCGTATGACCCCGACGAAGCTGTCTACAAGATCATCGCCACCGGCATCTTGCACGGGAAGGTCCGACGCGAGGCCGCAGCAGGCGATGCTCGATGCTATCCAGGCGACCAAAGGGGAAGTGTATGTTCTGGGAGACAGGACCTACCTTTACGCGTACGCCGGCCGGCAGCCCGAACGGCGCTTCTTCTACAGCGTACCGCTGGTCGCCAGGCCGGAATGGGGCGAGCAGATGCGGCGGGATCTGCTCGCGTGCCTTCCCGACCTTCTGGTCATCCCGAAGGAGAGCGTCTTTCCCGTGGACTGGCAGGATGACGTGGTGTCCGGCTACGAGCGACGGACGGACTATGACGACGGCGTGGTGCTGACGCAGCCAAAGCAGCGGTGCGGAATCAAAGAGGCTGCTGTCCTCCCGCGCTAGTGTGCGAAGGCAGTGGCCTGCTCGCGAACGAGGTCGACCAGGTTGCCGAGGGAGAGGGAGATATCAAAGAGGTGCAACCCCCATTCGGCGGTCGGCGCCGCCTTCACGACCGGCCTCGTGTCGTCGGGAACATTGGTAGTGTCCACTTGCAGCCAGTTGGCGCCGCCGGAGCTTTCGCAGTGGGCAGTGTATAGCCCGGGGTAGGCCGCCCACGGCGTCGCTGCGGAGGGTATGGACTGGAGCCACTGGCCGATTAGGCCGGGGAAGGGAGCGGTCGCGAATTCCAACTTCAGCGCGCCTGTTCCCCCGGAGGGTGAAGCCGGGTTGACGCAAAGTACTTCCACTTTGGAAGCGTCTTGTTGGGCGCCGATCGGCCCGACTCCCACCCTGCCAAACATGCTGTCGGCCGGGGGCGGCTGGTTGAAGCTCGAGTAGGCAACCACGCACCCAGTTTGACTCGCGGACCGGCAGGCAGGGATGTTCTGGAAGTCACCGCCGACGTCCTGCCCGATTGCGACCATCACGTTGCCGCCGATCAGCAGCGCCGAAACAAGATGGCTGCGCGCGCTTGCGTCGGGGTCGATTTCAGACGTAAGTAACCGAGTCAGCATCATCGTGCCCTGGGAGTGGCCAATGAAGACAACCCCCCGGCCGCTGTTGTAGTGGGCCATGTAGTCCTGCCATGCTGACAGCACGTCGCCGTAGGCTAGGTCGCGGGCCGCCTGCGTATCTTGGCCGGCGGTGGTGATCGTCATCAGCGTCATCTGCCTGTACATCGGCGCGTACACCTTGCAGACCTGCGAGAACCGGGCCGCCTGCTGGAGAGCGACTGCCCGCTCTTCCGGGTCGATGCTCAGGTTGGCGTTCTGAGTCGCCTGGCCGCTGACCGTCGGGTAGACGTAAAAGCAGTCGATCGGTGGGTCCGCCGCCAGAGGCACCTGTTGGACGGTGCTCGTGCCGTCGGCAGACAAGACCGTTGTCGTGAGATCGCTCTCGCAGGGGTTGTTGGGTAGCCCAGGACGGCACAGCCAAACCGTGTTCGACGGTGCCGAGGCCGACGCGGTCGTCGATGGCCCTGCGGTTTTCGACGGCGAGGCAGTCGGCGAAGACGACGAACCGCCGCAGGAAATGGCGACCAGGGCGACGAGAGATAGGACGAAAACCGCCACAAGACCTCGCGCAATCCATCGTCCGGTGCGTCCTTTGCTGGGATTGGCGCCCATTCGCCCCAGCCTGCGTGACCCTACCATCGCGCCGTCTCCCTTCCGCTGACGCTCCCGCCGTGATTGCCACAGTTGTTTACAGAAGTAGTATGCGGACGGGATTCGGATGGGTCAAGCCGCGCTCGGAGGTTCTGGGACCCCGGTCGCATCACCTATCAGGCTGTTGCACCAGTGCGCGGCGAAGTCAAGAATGGATGCATGCTGGTTGATGAAGCGCGGCGCAACCCACGTGTCGACGAACTCGTTACAGCGATAGGATCACCGGCAAGATGTCAGGATCTGCTGGCACGTAGTATGCTGTTCCGCTTCAGGTGATGGGAAATGCCCGATCACGATCCTTCAGATGGCGATCATGGCCGGTTCTCCTACAGGCCGGGGCTCGACGGCATCCGTGCCCTGGCGGTTGCCGCCGTCCTTGCCTATCACGCGGACTTTCCCTGGGCGCGCGGCGGCTTCCTCGGCGTCGACGCCTTCTTCGTTCTCAGCGGCTACCTAATCACCACCATACTCCTCACGGAGTGGAACGCCCGCGGTGGCATCGGTCTTCTCGCCTTCTGGACGCGGCGGGCGCGCCGCCTTCTGCCGGCGCTGTATCTCATGCTCATCGGCGTTGCCATCTACGCCGTCTTCATGGCCAGTCCGCTAGAGCTGGACAAGATCCGCGG
This sequence comes from Dehalococcoidia bacterium, assembly GCA_050014295.1. Classification (GTDB taxonomy): domain Bacteria; phylum Chloroflexota; class Dehalococcoidia; order DSTF01; family JALHUB01; genus JBEKDP01. Next base: position 6,911 of record JBEKDP010000091.1, read on the forward strand.
CGATGCCCTGGCCACCATCGCCTATGTCGCCAACTGGCGACCCATATTCACCGGCGCGTCCTACTTCGACCGCTTCTCTATCCCTTCTCCACTGAACCACACCTGGTCGCTGGCGATTGAGGAGCAGTATTACCTCATCTGGCCGCTCTTGCTTCTGTTCCTCCTGCGGGTGCGCCGCCTAACGCCGAATGCGCTGCTGGCGGTGACGCTGGCCATGGCCGCCGCTTCAGCGATCCTCATGGGCGCGCTGTTCCAGCCGGGACACGACCCTTCGCTGGTCTACTACGGCACGGACACGCGGGCGCAGTCCCTGCTGGTGGGAGCGGCGCTGGCGATGCTCCTCCTGCGGACGGGGCCGGTCCAGGGTCCTCTGTCCGGGCCGCTGCTCCAGATAGGGGGCCTCCAGTGCGCCGTGGCCGTCGCTTTTCTCTGGGGCTTTACC
>JBEKDP010000092.1:0-7289 GCA_050014295.1 Dehalococcoidia bacterium
TCAGCGACCGGCAATCCGCAGGCGTCGCCTCCTGGCAGAACACTGTTGCCACCAGGTCCTTACTCTCCTGAAACTGGCCCCGGTTGTATACGACAAACCTGCCCGACACCGTCTTCTCGATCCCCTTTGCTCCCCGCGCCAGCGCCATTTCGAGAACGCGACAGCTTAGCATGCGTTCCACTCCGTGCACGGACTGATCAATCTCTGTGGCACACCAGTCTTCCTGCATTCGCGCCACCCTCCCGTTGCCCGTCGATCCGTACCTTCTCTCTGCCTCATTGACCTTGTCATCACCGCAGTCCCAATCCAAAAGCACGAGCAGCGGATATCGAGGCAATCTACTCGGCAAGAACCTAGAGTGCTTCCTGAGAAAGGCGATTATCTGCTCATACCCTCCGCTCCGGAAGTCTGAGTCCAACTGAGGAACGGTACAGAATCTGGTACCAATAGCAGTTGCCGTCAACTGAGAGGCTCTCTCCAGTATTCTTGAGTCTGTGGGTCCCTCCACAAGCACCAACCTATCGTGCGGGTTCTTCAGTACGGCCGGAGTCCACCCGCAAACCAGGTCGTTCGCCGCCTGCTCGGCTAGGTCTCTTACCAGACTCCTCTTCACGCTTGTCTGTGGTCGGTTGGCATCAAGCGTCACTGAGAATCCCGAATCTGCGGATTCAACAAAGACTTCGTTGTGGGTCGTGATGAGCAACTGAAACCTGCTATCAGGCCTGGAATACGATCTTAGAAGCCATGCAGCTTTCAGTTGGAGATCGCGGTGAAGCGAAGATTCTGGTTCCTCAATCGCCCAGAATGCTGCCTTGTTCCAGCCGAATCGGCGAAACCGAGACCTGTCTATGAGGTGAAGCATACAGAACATCAGGATGCCCTGAGCGCCGGACCCGAGAGCGGTGTCTTCGATGGCCGCTCCACGGCCGATGGGAACCCTTAGTCCTATTGAAGAAAAGACCAGATCCTTAAGGTCCGTCGGCGTTACTAGTTCCAAGTCACTAACCTGAAGCGAGTCCTTGATATCGTCCACAAAGGGCTGAATCATGCTCTTCGCGCGCGTTTTCAGGACCTCGTGCGGGAATTCGCCCTTCTTTCCAACCCTCCTGGCCAATTCTGCTTGCACCGCTCCCCACTCGTTTCTAATCAGGATTGCTGGAACAGCGCGGTTGGGTACGTATCTAAAGGATATTAAGTTAAGCAGCATCTGCGCTTTTTGGCGCCGCTCAGGGCCGGCCACCTCATAAGACAAGCCGTCTATGCTGGTCTCGATCGAAGGATCGTAAGGTGCTTCCCGCGTCCAAATCTTCTTGATGAAGAATCGACGACCCAACTCCTGGGCTAATGCCTCTGGGGCGCTGGTCAGCTTGAATTGAGGCGGCAAGTCGAACTCTACTGCAACCGTTATCCTTTTCCGGCGATTGGCACGACTTAGGTGGCTGTCTATGTCGAAATCAAGGTAGCTGTCATGGTCGATCTCCTCGTTGAAGAAGAGATTCAGGGCACGCAGAATGTTAGACTTGCCCGAATTGTTCGGTCCAACAAGCGCCACGAAGTCTGAAAGCTCTTCTAGCTTGACCCGGTTAAGCGAACGAAAGCCTTCAATTTGAACGGATCGGACCAGTCGCATCGGCTACCGCCTTCCTGCAGTGCCACCAACCCCTTGGAGTTTCCTCCCTCGAACACTTATTCTAACACTGGCGTCAACCGCCCGCTAGCCACTAGGGGAAGTGCAGAGGGGCCTCTCCACGGCGACGCGACAGCCGCGGGGGCTGGCGGAAGCCCGCTGCCAAGCGATAGGAGACACTCCCATGCCACGAGGAGGCCGCCGACCCGGCGCCGGAGCCCCCAGAGGCAACCTTAACGCCCTGCGCACCGGTGCCCACTCCAAACAACTGAGCGCCACCATCGGCGCTCTTCTCAGCGTGCCCGAGACCCGCGGCGTCATGCTCGCCCTCATCGACCAGAAGCGCCGCGACCGCGAGCGTTTCCAGCAGATCATCGTTGCCGCCGCCAAGCTCATCCACGACACCGAGCTCTCAGAATCAATCAGACAGAAACTCGAACAGCAGATTCGGAAGACCCTGACACCCGATTCTGAAAACTGTTGAAAAAAATAAAACGCTTGAATTCAACTGGTCAATCAAACCGCCGGCAGCCGCTCCCTTAGCGCCTCGACCAGCCCCGCCACCGGCACCCGCTCCTGCTCCATCGAGTCCCTCTCCCGGATCGTCACCGCCTCGTCCTCCAGCGTATCGAAGTCCACCGTCACGCAGTACGGCGTCCCGATCTCGTCCTGCCGACGGTACCGCCGCCCGATGCTCTGCGCGTCGTCGTACGCCGTCATGAAGTGCGGCCTCAAGAGCGACCACACCTCCCGCGCCGTCGGCACCAGCCGCTCGTTGCGGCTCAGCGGCAGCACCGCCACCTTCACCGGTGCCAGCGACGGGTGCAGCTTCAACAGCACCCGCTTCTCGCCGCGCACCTCCTCCTGCCGGTACGCATCGACGATGAACGCCAGCAGCGGCCGGTCCACCCCCGCGGAAGGCTCGATGATGAACGGCACCACGTGCTCCCCCTTCTCCTCGTCGAAGTACGACAGGTTCACCCCGCTCGCCTTGCTGTGCTGCTGCAGGTCGAAGTCCTGCCGGTTCGCGATGCCCTCCAGCTCCAGCCAGCCCATCGGGAAGAGGTACTCCACGTCCGAGCACGCCGCCGCGTAGTGCGCCAGGTCCTCCTTCGCGTGCGCCTTCAGCCGCAAGAACTCCGGCCGGACCCCCAGCTTGTGGTACCAGCTCAGCCGCTCCTGCATCCAGTACTCATGCCACTTCGGCGCCTCCTCCGGCCGCACGAAGAACTCGATCTCCATCTGCTCGAACTCCCGCGTCCGAAAGATGAAGTGCCGCGGGTTGACCTCGTTCCGGAACGACTTCCCGATCTGCGCCATCCCGAACGGCAGCTTCTTCCGGGCGCTCGTCAGCACGTTCTCGAAGTTGACGAACATCCCCTGCGCCGTCTCCGGCCGCAGATATACCACGCTCGCCTCGTCCTCCACCGGTCCCGCGAACGTCTTGAACAGCAGGTTGAACATCCGCGCGTCCGTGAACCGGCCGATAGCGCCGCAGTTGGGGCAGGTGTCCCCCTCGACCTCGTCCGCCCGCAGCCTCGCCTGGCAGTTGCGGCAGTCCACCATCGGGTCCGCGAACGTCTCGACGTGCCCGCTCGCGACCCACACCCGCGGGTGCATCAGGATCGACGCGTCCATCCCGACCATGTCGTCGCGCTCCTGCACGTTGGCCTTCCACCACGCTCGCTTGATGTTGTTCTTCATCTCCACGCCCAGTGGCCCGTAATCCCACGCACCGGCGAGACCGCCGTAGATCTCGCTGCTCTGGAAGATGAAGCCTCGCCGCTTGCACAGCGACACGATCTCGTCCATGTCGACGGTGTTTGCCTGTTCGGTATCGGTCACTTTTCGGCCTCGCACTCTAGCTTTGGGGGATGCCTGAAAACTAGCAGGTTTGCCAAGCAAAGTCAAAGAATGGAGTCCCCCGAATCGGGCGCGTGATGCCCCCGACAACCTTGACAGGCCTCATATTCCGTTGCTACCATCGTCTTAGGGGGCACTTCCAACCAGGATCGACTGGGAGATAGCGCGGGCCTCGCAGAGCAGGATATCTGTCCCCGCGTTTAGATTCTCATCCGGCTGGTGGGTTAAGCAGGGTTGCTAAGGAGGTGAAGGCTGTGCGGTTTCTAATCGGCTTCTTGCTCGGCTTCATGATCGGTGCGTCGGTTGCTCTGGCATTTGCGCCAGAGCCGGGAGAGAGGACTCGCGCCAAGTGGATGGGGCGGATGCGCGAGCGACACGAGGGCTTCTCCGAAGAAGGAGGCGGTGAGCAGTATGAATAGAGGCTGCAACCTGCCGAGGTCCGAGGTCTAGGAAGGCGGATCTTTGGCAGAGAGCCAGCCCAAGCTGCTGATAATCATCGCCTCTGACGTCGACGCGGACCGGCTTATCAAGCGACTGGTCGAGCGCGGGTATCCCGCGACGAAGATTGGAGGCGTTGGCGGCTTTCTCCGCCGCGGCAACGCCACGATTCTCTCAGGCGTCGAGGCCAAGGATGTGGAGCCCCTGATCGAGATTGTGAAGGCGGAGTGTCACGCGCGTACCGAGTACGTGCCCGTCCAAACCTTGCCATTCCTCGGCGAAGGGGCCGTTTTCTCCGACCCGGTGGAAGTGCGTGCTGGCGGCGCCATCCTGTTTGTGCTAAACATCGAGCGCTTCGAGCGCACCTAACGCGGCTTAGAACAGGGAAGCGAATACCCTCACCAGGTGCGGGTCGAGTTGAGTACCTCCTGCTCCGCGTAACACTTTTAGCGCGTCTCGATCGTTGAGGGCGCCTCGGTAGGGCCGTTCGGAACTCAAGGCCACGTAGACGTTGGCCACCGCGATGATCCGCGACTCCAGGGGAATGAGGTCGGCGGTGAGCATCTCCGGGTAGCCCTTGCCGTCTGGCCGCTCGTGATGCGCGCCGATCCAGAGCGCCGCCTCTTCGCAGCCTCGCAGGCCCTCCACGATCAAGCGCGAGTAACTAGGGTGTCGCTGCATCAACTGCATCTCGGTCAACGTGAGAAGATCAGGCTTGCCCATGATGCGCGCCGGTACACCCAACTGCCCGATGTCGTGGAGTAGAGCAGCAAAGCGGATAAGAGACACGTGAGTATCGGTGAGTCCTATCACTTCTGCCAGTCGTCCAGCCACTTCCGCCACGCGCGCAGACTTCCCCTTGGTATAGGGGCTCTTGGAATCGATGACCTCGGCGAAGCCCCCCGCGAGCCGAAGCGTCCCTTTCCAGTTCGCCTTGCCGTTCTCGTTCGGTTTCATCGCCAGGAGTGAACGCTGGATGTCTTCTCCAAACAGTCCCAGCCAGAACTCGTCGCTGCGGGAGAGCGTCTTCGCCTGCTCAACCAAGCGCGGATCAAGAACGGTCTCCGAGAGGTTCTCCATCTCGGCCACCAGATTCCGTCGGGCAGCCAGCGAGCTCTGTTCCTCAGCGATGATTGACTCCGCGCAGTCTGCCAGCGAGAGTACCCTGGCCAGGAGCGGTATGTCGTGCGCGGCCAAGCCTTCCGGATAGCCGCTTCCGTCCCAATGTTCGTGACTGGCGGCCACTATTTCGGCGACTTCGGGCGGTGCTCCCATCGAGACCGACTTTTGACCGCCGAGCACGCAGTGCCGACGAAATGCATTGGCGACGGTCTCGATATCGGATACGGGACACTCACCTGCCAACTCCTCAGGCGATTTCCAGGGCGCAGATGCAAAGAGGCTGTTTTCGTTGACACCAATGAGACCGGACAGCTCCGCAGACACGAGCGGCGCTCCCAGGTCATGTAGGAGACTCGCGTAATAGGCGAGAGTCTGCGGTTCCTCAGCGAGTGCCAAGGAACGAGTGAGGCTCATGGCAATGTAGCATACTCGCTTGGCATGGCCCATCGGCCTGCCTTCAGCCAAATCCAGGCCCTCGCTCAATCCACAAATCAGTTCTGCCTTGCCTAGAGCCGGCAGACGTCTTGCCTCGACCGCTCCTTCGGTTGCCTCTACGGTTTCGTAGGTTGTTGCAGGGGAGATTCCTTCCTCACCCGCGACGGGTGATCTATGTCGCGTCAATCGTTGACCTCAAAGAAATCCTGAAAAGAGAAAGCGAGCTCCTTGGGGGGGGGCCGCATCCTCCAATAGTCCTATTCTGAATATCGGCAGAGCGCGGCAACTGCACAGACCCGTCAGTCGGTCACAGTCGCTGGGGCCGATGGAAGCTTGCCTCGATGCGGCGAGGCGTAGAGAATATCGATGAGGAGGCACGATGATCCTGGAGGGCCTTGTTGTCGGCATGTTCCAGAGCAACTGCTATATCGCCGGCTGGGAGGCTACCGGGGAGGCCATGATCGTCGACCCCGGCGACGAAAGCAAGCGCATCCTGGCCACGCTGGAGCGTCTGAAGCTCAAAGTCAAGATCATCGTCTGCACTCATACCCACATAGACCACGTGGGGGCCCTTCAGGAGATGAGGGAGACGACAGGCGCCAGCGTTGCCATGCACCGCGATGCCTTCGAGTCCTCGCGACACGATTCGGGTGTCACGGAGCTGCTGCTGGGCGCCAAGCCCCGCCCATTCGGTGAGCCGGATGTGTTCTTGGAAGACGGTGACAAAGTGACCGTCGGCGGACTCGAGTTCGAGGTCCTGTTCTGCCCGGGACACGCTTTCGGGCACATCTGCCTATATGGGGAGGGGGTAGTGTTCACCGGCGACGCCCTCTTTCAGGGCGGCATTGGGAGATTTGACCTGCCCGGCGGCGACGGCAAGCAGCTTCTCCACGGCATCCGGGAGAGGCTGCTCACATTGTCAGACGATACCGTGGTTCTCGCTGGCCACGGCCCTTCGAGCACCATTGGTGAGGAGAAAAGCCACAACCCGTTTCTCCTCTACCCACGAATGTATATGGGGATAGACCCTGACTAGGGAACCTGCTGATCGAGAACAAGAAGGCCGGGCTCAAGCCCGGCCTTCGATGCTAGCCAGATACAGTTAGCTAGGAAATGAACAGCGGCGCCAGCACCAGGGTGATGGTGCTCAGCAGCTTCACGAGCACGTGCAGCGAAGGTCCTGCCGTGTCCTTGAAGGGATCGCCGACGGTGTCACCAACGACTGCCGCTTTGTGAGCGTCGCTACCCTTGCCCAGCGTCACCCAGCCAGCGGAGTCGCCCGCAGATACGCCGGGGTCACCCACTGTGACGCCCGCCTCGGTCGCCGGCACCTTTAGCAATCCGGCCTCAATGTATTTCTTGGCGTTGTCCCAGGCGCCGCCGACGTTGTTGAAGAAAGTGGCAAGGATTACGCCGCCGATCGTGCCGACCATCAGCAGCGCAGCCACCGACTCCGGCCCGCCTGAACCTACCGACTGCGTCTGCGGCAGAGCCTTGAGGATCTCTGCTTTGTAGATTAGCCGGAAGGCCACTCCAATAACGATCGGCGCTCCCACTACCAGCAAGCCGGGGGCCATCATTCCCTTCAAGGCCGCCTGCGCCGTGATGTCGACGGCGCGGCCGTAGTCCGGGCGGGACGTTCCGGCCATAATGCCCGGGTCCTCTCGGAACTGCCGTCGCACCTCTTCGATGATCTTCGATGCCGCCTGTCCCACGGCACGAATCGCCAGCGAGGCGAACAGGAAGACGATCATCACCGCCAGCAGGGCGGAGACGAAGGAGGAGACGTTAGAGATGTCCACCG
>JBEKDP010000093.1:0-7204 GCA_050014295.1 Dehalococcoidia bacterium
GGCAACAGTGGTAAGAGTCGCGGGACAGGGAAGGCCTGCCGGGGGCGGCGTCGTGCCTTCCCACATGGCCACCAACGTGAAGGTACTGCCATCCGATATGTACCAGTAGCCATTCGCGAGCGGACTCCCCAAGGGATCGGCCGGTAGCGTCACGCCGGCGCCTTTGAGTTTACAGCCGGCGTCCACCTGTTCGGCCGCGCACAGAGTTTGAAGACTCCCGCCAGTTGACGGATAGGAATTGTCTCCCCCAAAGAACCCCTGAAGGCGCTGGCTCAGCATCATCAGGTCCTTGATCCGCTGGCCGTTCCGTTCGTCGGCGCCGGGAGAAACGGTCGGCTGGACAACCTCGCCTGCCGGCATCGGTGCAGGTGTAGGTGTAAGTGCCGTCACAGGTATGCACGAGTTGGCGGTCAGCACCTCGTAAGCAAGGAAGCTTGTCTGTTCCGGCAGAAGCCCGTCGGAGCCGGCTCTCCCCGCCGGGGTGGTGAAAGCCTTCACCTCTCCTCCGGGACAAGATTGCATGAGCGGACTCATCTCCTGGTTCCACCTATGCGGGAGGAATATGAATACCGCCGGAGCCTCCCCTTCCGGAACCGCGGACGGCGTCATTCGGCCATCCTTCAGGACGTCGAAGCGGGCCCAGTCTCTGAGTGGAAAAACCATCGCTGGGTGGCCGATAGTGGAGATGTACATCCGGGGCGCCCCGTAGAAGAAGACTCGCGTGTTCGGCGGCAGAGTCTTCACGTACTCCGCCACCTGCGTTCCGACGCGCGTGTTGTAGTCGCTGTAGTAACCGCCGGTTCGGTAGTCAAAGAAGTAGAAGTGCATGTTCACTGCGACGAGCGCGGCTATCCCGATGCCTGCCAGCACCGTCCCTGCCTTCGCTCGCCACTTCGACGCCGCGTCCGCGATCAGCTTGACGCCGATAGCCACAAAAGCAGCCACCGCCGGCGCTGTCCCCATCAGCCTTTGTGACGCGGGCGGGTCCTTCGTGAGCACGCCGCCGGTAATCACCACCGCCGCGAACGCCGCCAGTAGCACAAAATGCCGTCTGTCAAAGATGCGGAAGACCGAGTAGCCGATGCCGAGAAGGAAGGGTACCAGGCTCAAACGGTCCACCAACGAGATCGGCACGTAGTACTGCGCCGACGTGTCAGCGTAACGTCCAAAGCCTCCGAAGGAACGGACGGTCTGGTCCCAAAGAACAGCCAGCGTGCTCTCGCCCGTGGCCGCGCGATGAGCGTCCAACCAGCCCGACTGGAAGATGCCGACGACGTTGATCCTGTCCATGAACTCGTTCGGGTGTGTCAGCCAGAACACTCCCACAGGCAGTGCGGCGATACTGTAAGTCAGCGCTATCAGGCCAACGCCGGGCACCGCTTGACGCAGAAATGCCGGCCGGCGCAAGACCGTGTAAGCGAAAAACGCCGCCACAATCACCGGAACGATCCGGCCCGCGGGCGAAAGGTATAGGCCGAGCCCCATCACCAGCCCCGTCAAGGCAAAATCGACGGCCTTTCCCTTCTCGCTTGCCCTCCAGGCGAACAACAGAGCCGCCACCAAGAGCAGGGGGTCGGAGATGTTCTCCAGCGCAACGCGGCTGAACTGGAGATGGAAGTGGTAGGCCACCAGGTATACCGCGCCAAGTATGGCCACGCCCCTTCCGAACATCTGGCGGAGCAGTAGGTAAAACAGCGGGATGGTAACCGTCCCGGCGAGCGCCGAGAGCAACCGCGCATCGACGAGGCTTGCACCGAGGACCTTGAAATCGGCGGCGAGGACGAAGTACTGCATCGTGGCGTGGCCCTGCACCCCCGATATGAACATGTTCTTGCTGGTGCCCGCCAGCACGCTCGCCGCGCCAATGGCCAGCGAAGCCTCGTCGCCGGAGATGGGCGAAGGTTCGCTGGAGAGGTTGACGACGCGAGGGATGAGCGCGGCCACTGTTAGCCCGCCGACGGCGACGAGATCCCACTTGTAGGCAATCAGCCACTCCCTGACCTTCGTTCGGCTACGGAAGAGCGCGCCAGCCGGCGCTGCCGCCGCGACTACCGTGGCGAGTACCGCGCCCGCCCATAGCCCGAACGCGGGCCAGTAGCTGTCGTTCGCCTTGCCATTGGTCGAAATCTGCGCGACCGTAAATGAGACCGCAGCACCGGCCGTCGCCACCAGCCAGAGCGGCTCGATCGCACGCGCACGCTCAGAAACCAGATTGACGTACCTGGAGCTTGTACGAGGAAGGCTGCGGACCACGCTGAGAGAGAAAAGGAACAACGGAACAAGGAGGAGCCACGCGGTGAAGGCCGGCACTTGCCCGCTACGGAGGCTGACGAGGAGAACCGCCGCCGTTGCTATGGCCAGCGTCGCCGGTAGAAGCGCCTCGCGTCGCAAGTCCCTTCCCGCCGGACCCGTCTTCAGGTTCACGCCTTCGTATCGCTTGCTAGCGTTCGAGCCTGGCTGTCTTCAGGGCGGCTTCCCATGCGCCCCACAGCCGGAACACCACCCTGTCGTTCAGCAGGAAGTTGCTGGTCGCGGCCACGCAGATGCCGATTGCCGCCGCCGGCAGATAGCTGATGAACAGGCTGAACAACGCGAAAGCCCCTTGGTTCAACACGCCGCTGGTGGCGGAGGCCGAAACGTTGAACATCAGAAACCGGCCTAGGATCATGCTCGGCCGCAGACCTGCCGACCAGCGGTCGCGCCAGGTGAAGAACTGGCTGAGGACGAAATTCAGCTCCATGGAGACGATGAATGCCGCCAGGTTTCCCAGATGCGGCTCGACGCCGGATACGACGAGTGTGTGCAGTATCGACAGTTGGACGATCGCGCAGGTGCCGCCGACGGCGAGGAATCGCGCCACCCGGTTGGCGTACAGCGCCCGCGCCCGCTCCCTCAGCTCGCTCGGCCTAGTAGGAATCCTCGGCATCTTCGTCCTGATCAAGTTTCGGCTCTACTTTTGTAACGCGCCACTCCGTTCGCCGCAACGCTAGCGCCCCCGATCCAGCACCCGCTCCTCGCCGACCCGTCTCGTGACCCGCTGTTCGTCCAGATGCTCCAGCAGCGCCTGGGCGTACTTGCGGCTCGTCCCGAACATGTCCCGCGCCTGAGCCAGCGTGATTCGCCCGTGCTCCGCCAGATGCGAGACGACGCGTTCCGTCATCTCCCGATAGGCCGTCGCCGAGAAGGCGACGTCTTCCGCCACGACGACGACCTGCCCCCGGTCCACCAGATAGGCCAGCAGCTCCTCGTCCGGCCACTGGGACGTTCTGGGCGCGTAGGGATTCGCGTCCAACTCCTGCAGGAAGGCGTCGACGCGGCCTTGCTCGGCTGGCGATAGCTTCACGCTTCGCCCCGGCAGGCCGACGCTTGCCCCCGCCTCAGTCAGCCCGTCCTCCAGAAGCCACAGCTTGAGCGCCGGGCCGAACAAGCGCGGCGCCAGACCGAGGCGGCTGCGCAGCTCTTCTTTCGGCATCGCCTGCCGCAGAGGGTGCTCGACATAATATGCGGAAATGATCGCGCCTGCCCGCTCGCGCAGGGCGGTGAAGCCGGCCTTGGTGAAGAGCGCGGCGCTGTCTCCCAACGGCCCGCCTCCCAGCGCGATCACCTCGCCGCGGTCCACGAGTCCGGCGAGCAGCTTGAGAGCGTCTTCCTCCGGCATCTCCAGGCGCTTCGTTAGCGCGCTCTGCTCCATCGGCTGCCCCTGTTCGACGAACGTCAGCAACCGTTCCTCGGGGGAACCTCCCTGGAGCGCCGTCAACCTGGCGATAGTCGCTTGGTCGTGGCGTCGATGCCGCCGGCCCTGCGCCTCGACGACTTCGCCGCCGCCGAGCGTATCGTTGGCGTCGCGCACGACGAACAGGTCGCCGTTGAGGAGCGCCACCGGCTCGTCCAGGCGGACCTGCGCCCAGCCCTCCTCGCCCGGATCGAGCTGCTGGCGGTCGAGCAGCCGGACCTTTCCCCACACCTCGCTGGCGCCGCTGTGAAACGAGAGGCGCGCGTTGTGGCGGATCGGGCGCTTGAGCGACGGCAGAGCCCGCAGACGCACGTCGACCGCGCTCGTCGCCGCCAGCGTTCCGGGCAGCGCCGCGACCTGACCCCTGACGATCTCGTCGGCCGCCAGCCCCGTCAAGTTCATCGCCGTCCGCGAGCCGGGCGTGGCGCGCTCCACCTTCTGGCGATGGCTCTGCAGCCCGCGGATGCGCGACCGCTTCCCGCCCGGCACGATCTCGACCTCCTGGCCCACGCTGAAGCTGCCGTCGATCAGGGTGCCGGTGACCACCGTGCCGAAGCCCGTCATCGTGAACGCCCGGTCGATGGGTAGCCGCGGTCGCCCGATGTCACGCTTGGGCGGGGTCTCCGCCAGCTTCTGCTCCAGCACTGCCAGCAGATCCGCAAGTCCTTCGCCTGTTTGGCCGGAGCACGCCACCAGAGGTGAGCCCTCCAGCGCCGTGCCTCTCACCGCCTCCGTCACGTCCGTCTCAGCCATCTCCAGCCAGTCCTTGTCCACCAGGTCTTTCTTGGTGAGCACGAGGACGCCGCTCTTCACCCGCAGCAGGTCGAGGATCGCCAGGTGCTCGCGGGTCTGCGGCATCACCCCTTCGTCGGCCGCGATCACCAGCATCGCCAGGTCGATCCCGCCGACGCCCGCCAGCATGTTCCGAATGAAGCGCTCGTGGCCCGGAACGTCGACGATGCTCACCTCCTCGCCGCTCGCCAGCTTCAGCCAGGCGAACCCGAGGTCGATGGTCATCCCCCGTTCCTTCTCCTCGCGCAGGCGGTCGGGATCGATGCCCGTCAGCGCCTTGACCAGCACCGACTTGCCGTGGTCGACGTGTCCTGCCGTACCGATGACATACATGCTTGAACGAGTATAACACGCGGTCAACTGAGGCGCAGGTGGGGTGCCGTCTCCCAGCCCCTCACACTGTTCGTACCTGCTCCAGCGCTTGGACATACTCCTCCGGCAGGCCGTAGGCCTTGGCGCCGTCGACGACGACTTTGAGGTACTGTTTGCTGGGCAGGAACTCCCCCGTCTTGTTCGCCACGTAGGTGAGGGCGTCGTTCGCCCGGCCCTCGTCATCGAGGACCCGCACGGTCGCACGCCGGTAGGCGTTCGGCACGTCCTCCACGCGGTCCATCGCCGCCAGACACTCGTCGTCGACCTCGTAGAGCACGCCCCAGACGTCGGAGGCGCCGTCCTCCACCACGTCCGCGGAGCCGCCCCGGCGCTGCCTGGAGTAGCGGCTGAACGCCAGCCGGTAGTCGGGCAGTCGCGCCCGCCCCAGGGCCTTCGCCTTTGGGCAGCGGCGGCTAAACGTCTGCGGGTCCATATTGGAAGCGTATGCGAAATAGAGGACAGCCATGGTATCTAGTCGACGAAAGTCCTATGCTTTACTTGAGGACATCATCAGTCTAGTCCAGCGAGGGCTGACGGAGAAGCCCGGCGCTCCGCCGTAGCGAGGTCTGCGCAGTTGACGAAGGTCGGCCTGGTCTACGACCCGCTCTACCTCTGGCATGACACGGGCGCCCACCCGGAGAACGCGCTCCGCCTCACTTCTATCATGCACGTGCTCACGGAGGCCGGCCTTATCTCCCGCCTGGTGCCGCTCTCCGCCCGCGACGCTACCGTCGAGGAGGTGGCGACGGTCCATTTCCCTCCGTACATCGCCAGCGTCCGCGCGACCGCGGAGCGCGGCGGCGACTGGGCTGACCAGGACACCTTCATCTCTCCCCGCTCCTACGATGCCGCGTTGCGGGCCGCCGGCGGCTGTCTCGTCGCCACGCAGGCGGTGCTTGACGGTGACGTGGACAGCGCCTTCTGCCTCGTGCGGCCGCCCGGCCATCACGCCATGCCCGATGTGGCGATGGGCTTTTGTCTCTTCAACAACGTCGCGATCGCCGCCCGCTATGCCAACCGGAGTCGTGGTCTGGAGCGCATCGCCATCGTCGACTTCGATATCCATCACGGCAACGGCACCCAGGCTGCCTTCTACGAGGACGGCGCCGTCCTCTATTTCTCTACCCACCAGTACCCGTACTACCCTGGCACCGGTCATCTGGAAGAGGTCGGCGACGGGCCGGGCCGCGGTCTCAACGTCAACGTCCCGCTTCCTGCCGGCTGCGGCGACGGCGAGTTCCGGCGCGTCTTCCGCGAGGTGCTGGAGCCGCTCCTCGACCGCTTGCAGCCGCAACTCATCCTCGTGTCCGCCGGCTTCGACGGCCACTTCGACGACCCCCTCGCGAGTATGACCCTGAGCGTCGCCGGCTACGGCGAGATCATGGGCTTTCTCAAGGGGAAGGCGGCCGAGCTCTGCGGGGGAAAGCTCGTCTGTGCGCTGGAGGGCGGCTATCACCTGATGGCCGAGGCCTGGTCGGTGCGCGCCTGTCTCGAAGTGCTCCTGGGTGGCGCCCCAACCGCTGACCCGTTCGGCAAGCCGGGCGATTCACCTGCCTGCCAGATCGACAAGGTCCTCACGGCCGTAAAGGTGATTCACGGCCTGAAGGTATCGCCGCAAAGCTTCGTCTAGGGCAGAAAGCGCTGGAACGCCTCGTTCGCCAGCAGCCGCCCCCGCGCCGTCAGACGCAGGAAGCCATCGACCTGCTCCAGCAGTCCGAGCCCGCTGAGGTCCGCGATATCGCCTGCGTAGCGCCCCTCCAGGTCCGTTCCGAAACGCTGCCCGAACGCCTTCAGCGGGATCCCCTCCGTTAAGCGCAGCCCCAGGATCATCGCGTCGGCCAGCGCCGTCGCCGAATCGAGCCGCTCGATGAACGCTACCTGCGGCATCGCCGCCGGGTCGACGAGCGATCCACTGGTGCCGGCCGTCGACGGCGTGAGCCCGGCGACCCTCTCGATATAGACGTCGGGGCGCTTCTCGTTGGCGAAGCGGCAGCGGCCGAGGAAGGAGTGCGCGCCCGCGCCCAGCCCGAGGTATGGGTCGTTCCACCAATAGGTCAGGTTATGTCGGCAGCGCCGACTCGGGCGCGCCCAGTTCGATATCTCGTAGTGCTCGTAGCCGGCGACGGCAAGTGCTTCTTCGCTCCAGGCGTACATCTCCGCCTGCGCGTCTTCGTCCGGCGCCCGCGACCCGCCTTCCGCGATCCGCCTCGCCAGCGGCGTCTCCTCCTCGACCGTCAGGGCATAGAGGGAGACATGCTCCGGCTCCAGACTCAGTGCCTTCTTCAGTGAGCGCTGCCACTGGGTGAG
>JBEKDP010000094.1:0-7201 GCA_050014295.1 Dehalococcoidia bacterium
GAGGTGCGGGCATCTTCGCGTAGACTTGGAACGCTGAGCGCAGGACGTCGAGTTGAGGTGCATCGAACTCTGTCTCCTTCCCCCACACACCCAAGGCACATGGTAGCTGACGATACGAGGAGAGCGTCAATCAGGGAAAACCCTTAAGTGTAGGGGTAACCATTAGGGAAACACAGCGGGGCACGACATTGGGTCCGAGGGTACTAGCAATAACGAGCGCTGGCCTGTATCATGGCCCTTTATTGCCGACGGCCGTCGCTCGTGACCAGAAAGGAGGCATCATTGTGGATGTGCTGCCAACCCAGCTACTGCCCACCGTACCCCACATCCAGTTCTCGATCTTCGACCTAGCGATTCCGAACATTGCCGCATGGGCGGCGCTCATCTTTGCCTTCGCCGCCGCGGCCTGGCTGCGGCTCCCGCGGTTCTTCGAGCCCCGAGAGTGAGGCGCAGATGAGCACGAACCTCACGCGGTCCGCGCAACGCTTCCTGACCGGCAACCTCACCCTTGAGGACGCTTTGCCTACGAGGATGCCGGTATACGTCAGCTCAGTCGCCTACCTTTTCGGCGTAACGGCGCTTTCCGCCATCGTGGTGCTGGTCGTTACGGGCGCGACGATGGCTTTGTTTGGACCCGAATGGTACCACGGTGGGCAGGCCCCGGGATCAGGGGTGGGCCTCTTCGTCAACTCGATTCACTTCTGGAGCGCGCAACTCCTCTTCTTTGCGCTCATCGCCCACGTGGCGACGAAGTACGCGATGGCCGCCTGGCGGGACGGCCGCTGGAGGACGTGGATCGTCGGCGCGCTGGCCTTCGGGGCAGCGATCTTCACCGCCCTAACGGGGTTTCTTGCGCAGACGAACTGGGACTCACAGTGGATCGCCGTTCAAGCCAAGGACGCTCTTAATTCGGTGGGCATCGGCGCCTTCTTCAACACCATGAACGTCGGCCAAGTTTTGACCGTACACGTTGTCGCCCTGCCGCTCTTGCTCACGTTGCTCGTGGGATTCCATCTGTTCTTCATACGGCGAGACGGCCCTGTGAAGCCGATCGACACGAGGTCGCGAGATGAGTAAGCGAACTGAAGAGTACCTCAAGAACGTTCCCATGAAGCCCTACGACGTGCTAAGGGAAGGGCTCGTCGTCCTTGCCCTGGCTACTGTGGTGGTCGTTGTTCTGGCTGCCATATTCAAGTCGCCGGACTATCCGACGGTGCGCGGCGAGGACGTGGCGAATCTTGAACCGATCGCCTTCTTGCAGACCAGCGCCGACATTCTCGCCGGCAACCACGGCGTTCAGGACTACGGACCGCCCTACACATCGGACACCGACAACGCGCAGCGCATACTCGGCGTGGCGCCGGCAAACTGGTTCGGGGCCACGATCCCTGTCGACCCGACGCAAGACCTCGTGCTCGCCCCCTTGCAGCGGGTGGCGATGCTTAACAGCGACGTCGCGAGCGCGCTGCAGGAGTACCAGGCAGCCAGCCCTGACCAGCAGCAAACTTGGACCGCGGCCTATATCGACGGTCTGGGCGAGGCGACGGTGGAGAACGGCGAGGTAAGCGTCCCTACCGGCGACTATGGGCCTGTCGCCACGATGATGAACGGAATGCTTGCTTTGGGACGGGCCGGCCTGCTGGAGGGGGCACTCGACAGCGGCAGCGGGTTGCCGTATTCGCTCGACAACACCAAGTCGCTACTGTTCTTCCAAGACGACGTCGATGCCGGCGTCGCTGACACGCTGAACATGGCAGGCGACCAGTGGGGCGTCACCAACGAAACGGGCCGGTTCCCCGGAGCATGGTGGCTCTGGCCCTACTCGTTCCTCTATCAGATTCGTCCGATGTCCACTTCAGCCAATGCCGACATCGAGGCGATGGGGATCGCGGCCGGCGCGTTCCTGCTGCTTATTCTGCTCCCGTTCATCCCAATCGTCCGCTGGCTGCCCCGGTACACGGGCATCCACAGGCTGATCTGGCGCGATTGGTACCGCCGGCGCGACAGCGGGAGCCCACAGGGCGGCGCCAGCACTTAGCCAGCGCCGTGGTAGCGGCTAACACGTACGTTCAGGAACCCCTTGAGTGGATGGTGTGGGCGACTGCGCTACCGCGCGGTCAAGGTAGGGGAAACCCGAGGCTGGTCGCTAGACTCGAGAGGCGAAACGCCTCCGGGCGAAGCCACCACGGTGGCGTGGCGTGCGCGCCAGGGACGCCGGTATCGCCTGAACCGCCTCGCCATCCGGCGTGACACGCGGGAGCTTTATGCCCAGGCCCCTCTCGATCTCGTGCCACTTCGGCAGGTCCGCCGGGCCGAGCAGCGTTATCGCCCTGCCCGCGCGCCCCATGCGCCCGGTGCGCCCGACGCGATGCGTGAACAGCTCGTGCGTCTCCGGGAGTTCGTAGTTTATCACGCGGCCGATGTGCAAAACGTCCAGCCCGCGGGCGGCGACGTTCGTGGCAACCAGGATCGGCGTGGTTCCCTCGCGGAACCTCTTGACCACTTGATCGCGTTGCTGCTGTGAGAGGTTGCCCTGTAGCACGTCGACGTCATAGCCCAACCGCACAAGCCTCTCACCGAGATGACGGACCCCGTGCTTCGTGCGTCCGAAGACGAGAGTGGCACCTTCGGTGTTCTTGTCGAGCAGACGGCGGAGGACGTTGAACTTGTCCTCATGCCACACTTCACAGACCTCATGCTCGATGCTCAGCCCGTCGCCAGCATCGGGATCCATCTGGATCACCAGCGGGTTCTTCAGATACTGGGCCGATACCTTCTGTACCCATTCCGGAGTTGTGGCGGAGAACAGGCTGGTCTGCCGCTCCCCGGCCGTGGCGGCGATTATGCGCTCCACGTCGGGCGCAAACCCGCGGTCGAGCATCTCGTCGGCCTCGTCGAGCACCAGGTACTTGACGGTATCGAGAACTATGGAGCGTCGGGCCAGGTGGTCAATGAGGCGACCGGGCGTGCCGACGACAACCTGGCAGCCCTTTCGAAGGGTCTCCTGCTGCGGTCCGATTGCCTGCCCGCCGTAGACGACGGCCACGCGGATCGCGGTGCCAACCGTTATCTCCTTGAGCACAGCGCCCACCTGCTGAGCGAGCTCGCGGGTCGGGACCAGAACCAGAGCCTGCAGGGCCCGGTTCTGGTCGCTGATGCGCTCGACAAGCGGTAGGCCAAATGCCAGCGTCTTCCCCGATCCTGTGCATGCCTGCCCGATGACGTCCCGTCCCTGCAACAGCGGCGGTATGGCGGCAGCCTGGATCGGCGTTGGCTCCGTAATGTCCGTAGCTTCCAGCGCCCTCAGAGAGGAGACGCGAAGCGCGAAGTCATGAAACGATGTCAAGTCTTTGCCTTTCGTTGGTGTGCTAGTAGTGATTTCTGGTCTGGCGGCTGCCGCAATCGACGCGGCGACGTTTGGGGAGAGGCGACCGGGGTGGTCCCTTGGATCTCTATTGAAAACTTGGCCCCTGCTCAGCAATGGACACGCGTAAGCGTCTTCGAGGCGAGTAACACTGACGACCTCCTTGTTTCTGTTCCCGGTCGTCTAGTGCTACGCGAATGGGAGGCTTCGTTGCATAAGAGGACGAGGAATCCAGTCAACTTACTATAGCACATATTCCGGAGGATAGCAAATGGACACTATGCCGCCCCACGAGCCATCCCCTTGACGAATCGCACAGTGACACCACTCTAGGAGTCACCAATATTGCTTGACACCGTGTTTCAGCGAAGTATGATGCTTCTGCAGGCTCCCGTTACACTCTCCAGGAGGACCATGCGATGACAGTGCACGGATACGTTCTAATAGAGGCGGAAGTGGGCAAGGCGAGGGCCATCAGCGACATGCTGGCGCGCCTAAAGAGCCCCGACGCCGAAATCGTCGCCGTCGACACGGTCACGGGGCCGTACGACGTGATAGTGCAACTGGAGGCGGAGGACCTAGACAAGCTGGGCCGATGCATCACGGATGGGCTGCAGCGGGTGGAGGGCGTGCAGCGAACCACAACCTGTCTCGCCGTGCGGTTCTGATTCGAGGCGGGGCGACGGTCCGCGCGTTAAAGAGGGTCGAGGACCCGAAGAGCGTCGTCGGGACCGTGAGGAAGCATCACTAGGAGGCTCTGGTCACCAGCGGACTTCGAACCTCTCGAATTCGCTTGTCTCCTTCGACCAAGACACCTGAACGTCGTCGACACGCGCCAGAAACGGCCCCTTCGCTACATACTGGAGCAGTTCTTCCAGGGCAGCACCGGGGCCCTCAGCGACGACCTCCACGCTGCGGCCGTCGTCGCCATTGCGCACATAACCGCTCAACCCCAGGCCGCGCGCCCGCAAGATGACGAACTGGCGGAACCCGACCGCCTGCACGATGCCGCTGATGACGGCTCGCAACGCCTTTCGTTCCTGCATGGCTCCGTCTTGAGGCATGGCAGCAGGGTCTATTTCAGGAGCTCCCCGGCAACCTGGCGGACGAGCGAGGCGGGCACATCGGTGCGGAGGACGGGTTGGCCGACATCCTCAAGGAGGACCCAGCGCACGTCTTTCCCCACAACCTTCTTGTCCAGGCTCATCGCCGCCAGCACCCTGTCGATGTCAATGCCGCGCGCCTCGCGAATCAGACCGAAGCGCGCCAGCAGGGCCTGCTGGCGCTCGACAAGCGGCGGCGGCGTCAGCCCCAGCCGGCGGCCGATCTCCGCTGCGGCGACCATGCCGAGCGCCACGGCTTCACCGTGAAGCAGCGCACCATAGCCGGCGGCCGCCTCCAGCGCGTGGCCGACGGTGTGGCCGTAGTTGAGGATGCTGCGCCGGCCGGTCGTCTCCCGCTCGTCCTCACCCACCACCTGGGCCTTCAGCATCATGGAGCGCCGGACGACCTGCGTGGTCACGTCCGGCTGAAGCGCGCGGAGCTCGTCCGCGCGCTCTTCCAGAGTCGTCAGCAGCACGGGGTCCAATATCAGGGCATGTTTGACGACCTCCGCCCAACCCGATGTCAGTTCCCGCCCGGGAAGCGTCAAGAGCATCGACACGTCGGCGAAGACGAGCCGCGGCTGGTAGAAGGCGCCGATCAGGTTTTTCGCCTGTCGCTGGTTCACCGCCACCTTGCCACCGATGGACGCGTCGACCATCGCCAGCAGGCTTGTGGGGAGCTGGACGAGCGGCAGGCCGCGGAGATAGGTAGCCGCCGCGAAGCCCGCCAGGTCGCCTATGACGCCGCCGCCGAGGGCGACAACAGGGTGCCCACGCTCGGCTTGCCCCGCAGTCAGCCAGTCGTAGATCCGCGCGGCGCTCTCCAGTGTTTTGCTCGCCTCGCCGGCCGCCACAACGAACGCGTCGACGGCGAACCCGGCTTCTGTGAGAACGCGCTCCACGCGCTCGCCGTAGCGGCGGTGGACATTGGAGTCGCTGACCAGGTACGCCGCTCCGTTGAGCCCTGCTGCCTGGAGGCGCTCGCCGAGCCTCCCGACGATCTCCCAGCCGGCATAGACGGGATAGCGGGCAGTCTCCGTGGTGACGACGCACGCCCGGTCATCGCCGTCCGACGCGGGAGCGAGCAGCGCCCTCGCGGGGTCGGCGAGGCGATCTACGGTGTAGGTTAGGCGGCCGGCGAGGCTGCGCCAGCCGCGGGCGACCTCGTCTGCTACCTGCTGCGGCGTCAGGTCGTCCGTGTGAACGGTATGGTCAGCCAGAGCGTAGAGCGGCTGGCGCAGCCCCTTCAGGTGTCGGATGCGCCCCAGGGCGTCGCCACCCATGAGCAGAGGGCGCTCCGAAGGCGGACAGCCGTCGGTCTGCCGCAATCGACGCAGGATCGTCGCCGGGCGCGCCTCCAGGCAAACGACGAAGCCGCTCTTGGCCATGAGGCGGCGGTTCTCCTCCGCGACGACCACACCGCCGCCCGTGGCGACTACTGCGTCGTCTTGACGGCAGGCTTCGGGCAGGGCCTGCCGCTCGCGCTGGCGAAAGCCCGGCTCGCCCTCTTCGGCGAATATCAGGGGGATAGGCTTGCCGGCCTCCTCTTCGATCAGATCGTCGAGGTCGAGCGCCCGCCAGCCGAGGCTCTGCGCGACGAGGGGCGCGACCTGCGATTTGCCGGTAAAGGAGAAGCCCGTCAGGAAGATACGATGGGGTGGCTCAGGAGGCATGACCGCTAACCACCGGAACGCCTTGGGCCGACCGTCTGCAGGTAGGCCCCGTAGTTCTGCAACGTCTCGTCGATGTGGTCGCCGCCAAACTTCTCAAGGACGGCGGACGCGAGGACGATAGCGACCATCGCCTCTGCGATGACGCCCACCGCCGGAACGACGCAGATATCGGCACGCTCATAGTGGGCTTCGACCTGCTCGCCGGTCGCCAGGTCAGCCGATAGGAGCGGCCTCGCCAGCGTGGAGATCGGCTTTAGCGCCGCCCGCACGACTATCGGCTCGCCGTTGCTGATGCCGCCTTCGATGCCGCCGGCCCGGTTCGAGCCCCTCGGCCAGCGCCTCTGACCCCACTCCGCGAACGGAAGGATGACGTCCTGCGCCTGCGAGCCGGGAAGACGCGCCAGACCTAGGCCCGCGCCTATTTCCACCGCCTTGACGGACCCGATACTCATGACCGCCTGGGCAAGAAGCCCATCCAACCGCCGGTCCCAGTGCACATGGCTCCCCAGACCGATGGGAACGCCGGTGGCCTGCACCTCAGTGACGCCACCCAAGCTATCGCCGTCGGCGCGGGCAGCGTCGATGGCGGCGACCATCCGGCGCGTCGCCTCCGGGTCGGCGCAGCGTAACGACGACTCTTCGAGCGCCTGCCAGTCGGGCTTGCGATCACTGGGAACTTCAACGTCGCCAATCGCGACAGTTTGGCTGTGAATTGCCACGCCGAACTCTTCGAGCAGTCGACGCGCGACGGCACCCACAGCGACGCGCGACGCCGTTTCGCGGGAGCTGGCGCGCTCCAGTATCGACCGCACGTCGTCCTGGCCATATTTCATCGCGCCGGCCAGGTCGGCATGGCCAGGCCGCAGACGCGTCACCTTCTCTACAGGCTCGGCCGGCTGTTCCACCGCCATCTTTTCGCGCCAGTTCTCCCAATCGCGGTTCGCGATCAAGAGCGCTATCGGCGAGCCGAGCGTCAGCCCGTGGCGAACGCCGGACACGATCTCGGCGCGATCTTCCTCGATCTGCTGCCGACCGCCGCGACCGTAGCCGCCCTGACGCCG
>JBEKDP010000095.1:0-7124 GCA_050014295.1 Dehalococcoidia bacterium
TAGAGGGCCTCCTTTGCCGGGGGTTTCAGGGGGTGTCCCCCTGAGCTGCCACATCTCCCTTAGAGATCGACCCCCTCGTCTGCTATCATCACCCCATGACAGCGCCTCGATTCCGCGAGCCCGGCCGGACCCGCCCCCGACATCAATCATATATGGCCGCACATAGCCCCGGATCACAGCTTCAGAAAACGCACGAAAAAATAGATCGATTGAATTCAACTGGTCAATCAAACGCCGGCCCGCGCCACCTGGGGCCGGATCGTAGGAGCGCCCAGCCGTGCCCTACTTCTGGTTGGAGCCGTTGCCGTTTGGAGGAGGGGGAAGCTCTTTCTTGACCCGTATCTTCTTGATCCGGCGCCCCAGCACCGAGAGGACCCGCAGCCGTAGCCCGTCCGCCTGCACCTCGTCGCCGGCGGCCGGTATCTTGCCTAGCTCGTGGTACACGAACCCGCCCACCGTATCGAAGTCCTCGCCCTGAATGTCCAGCCCCAGCAGTTCGTTCAGGTCGTCGATGCTCACGCGCGCATCGACGATGACCTCCGTCTCGTCCACCTTCTCGACCGTCGGCTCCTCGCGGTCATACTCGTCCTCGATCTCGCCGACGATCTCCTCCAGCATGTCCTCGATGGTGACGATGCCCGCCGTGCCCCCGTACTCGTCGACGACGACCGCCATGTGGATGCGGTTCGCCCGCATGTCCGCCAGCAGCTCGTCGATCCGCTTCGACTCCGGGACGAAGAACGGCGGCCGCGCCAGGTCGCGCAGGTCCTTGACCGACCGGTCGGCGCCGCCCACCGCCAGATGCTTCATGATGTCCTTCGCGTAGAGCACGCCGACAACGTTGTCGATCGTCTCCTCGTACAGCGGCACCCGGCTGTATCCTCTCTCGTTGATGATCCGGATCACGTCATCGAGGCTCTCCTCCGCGCCAACCGCTACCACGTCGATGCGCGGCACCATGATCTCGTGCACGCTCGTCTCCTCGAGGTTGATGACGCCCCGGATCATCTGCCGCTCCGACGCCTCCATCGGCCCCTCTTCCTGCTCGATCTCCATCAGCCGCACTAACTCGTCGCTCTCCGGGACCTCCTCGAAGAGATCGTGAGGTCGCTTGCGCAGGCGGAGCAGCGCCATGCCTGGCAGCTCCATCAGCCACGCTGGAATGGCGAAGAGCAGCCTTAAGGCCCAGATTAGCGGCGAGAGGCGAAGCCCCCAGCGCTCCGGGTTGTCGCCCGCCGCCAGCCGAGGGAGCGCCTGCAGCACCGCGAGGACCACGAGGCTGCCCGCGGCCGTAACAGCGAGGCCCGTCCACGTGTTCCCCGTCTGCCCCAGCACGAAGAACAGGCCGAAGGCGACACCGGCGACAATCGCCAGGCTCCGTGCGATCGTCAGGGCCCCCAGGAGCGCATGCCGGTCGCGAAGATACTCCTGCAGGGCCTCGGGGTGCGGTGTGCCCGCCGCTAGCAGATCGCGGACGCGCGCCTGGTTGGTCCAGACGACGCCCGCTTCGGCCGCCGTGACGAGTGCCAGCAGGCCCACCGACGCGAGAAGCAGTCCGAGCGCGATCCAGGCGTTGGTGTCCAAGCTCAGCTACCCCTCTTGCACAGGATCCGCATCGGTGGACCGGCGCCGAGCCTTTTCTTCTGCCGTCACGACAGCCAGCAGGGTGAGAGTGGCAAGCAGCAGAGCTAGAGAGATTCGACCCCTATTACTCACTGGTTTTTCCCTTCTTGCGCCGAACCCGCGCCGGCGCACCGACAGCAAGCGTATCCGGAGGGACGTCGTGGTTGACGACTGAGCCGGCGCCGGTGGTCGCGCCGCGGCCCACCTCGACCGGGGCGATGAGCATGGTGTCGCTGCCGATGAAGGCGCCGTCGCCGATGATCGTCTGGTTCTTGCGCACGCCGTCGTAGTTGCAGGTGATCGTACCGGCGCCGATGTTCACGTCGTCGCCCACCAGCGCGTCGCCGATGTAGCTGAAGTGCCCCATCCGCGTGTTGCGGCCAAGCCGCGCGTTCTTCACCTCAGCGAAGTTGCCGATGTGGGCGCCTTGACCGATGTAGGAGCCAGGCCTGACGTGGCTGAACGGGCCCACCTCGACGTCGTCCTCCAGCGTCGACCCCTCGATGACCGATGACGAGACTCGACAGCGCGAGCCCACCCGCGAATCGATGATCTGTGTGCCGGGCCCGATGACGCACTCCTCGCCGAGGTGAGTGTCCCCCAGCAGCGACGTGTTCGGATGAACCGTCGTGTCCATCCCGATGGCCACGTTGGCGTCGATATAGATGGTCGCCGGGTCGATGAGGGTGACGCCCTGCAGCATGTGCCGCCGACGGATTCGTTCGCGCAGAAGGGTGTCGGCGCGCGCGAGCTGTACGCGGTCGTTGATGCCCAGTGCCTCGTCGGCATCGTCAACGGGCAGAGCGAAGACAGCCGAGCCGTCGCCTGCCGCCATGCCGATCAGGTCGGTCAGGTAGTACTCACCGGCTGCGCTCTTCTCGATGCGGGCAAGGCGTGGCCACAGCCATTCGCCGCGGAAGCAGTACACGCCAACGTTCACTTCCGTCCCGGCTCGGGTGGCGTCGTCGGCGTCCGCCTCCTCGACGACGCCGGTCACGCGACCCTCGGCGTCGCGTCGCACGCGGCCCTGCCCTTTGGCCTCGTCCACCCGCGCCGTCAGGAACGTGAGGTCGGCGCCGTGCTCTAGGTGTGCGGCCGTGAGGGCGGCGATGGCCTTAGCGGTGATTAGCGGGATGTCGGCGTTGAGCACGAGGACGTGCTCCGCACCCTCGGCAAGCGGCTCTGCCTGCGCGAGCGCATGTCCGGTGCCTAGCTGCTCTGCCTGGTGGGCGAACAGCAGCCCATCACCTAACGCCGTCTTCACCTTATCGGCGAAGTGGCCGACAACGGCGATGAAGCGCGGCTGCTCATCCGTGGCGAAGGCATCTCGGGCGGCGGCCAGCACGTGGAGCGCCATCGGCCGACCGGCGACGGCATGCAGCGCCTTCGGCTGCCGCGAGCGCATGCGCTTGCCCAGGCCGGCTGCCAGAATGACGACGGACCAGCTATATCGAGATGTCATGCTTCAAGCGCCGGAATGGAAGGGACAACAAAAACGGCCCTGGCAATGCACCGAGCGGCACACTGTCCGGCCGAGCCTTCCGGCTGGTCGTGCGGGCCAGCCGCGTATCTATGACCGCTATCGCCGTCTTCTGGAGGGTCGTCTTCAATCACCGGCGGGCCACAACCCCCGTCCAACCGGAGTCCCACCCCGGTCGAGACCGCGCGCCTGGCCGGCATTGCGACGCAGACGCAGCGTCTCACTCATGAATAGTATCGGCGGCCATCCTGTCCTGTCAAGTATCCCACGTCGTAGGCCGTTCGCCCCATCTTCGATTGACAGGCGCGCAAAGCGGCAAATACAATCGCTTTCAGGCGACGCCGCCAATCGCCCATGGGGCTGCATTCTGCTAAACTAGGATAGCGATATACATGAACAGCGACGAGATCCGGAAGCGGTTCATCGACTTCTTCCAGGCGCGAGGCCACAAGGTCATACCCAGCTCTCCCCTGGTACCGCACGGCGACCCGACGCTTCTTTTCACCAGCGCTGGCATGGTCCAGTTCAAGCCCTACTTCATGGGCCAGGCCGAGCCGCCGGCGCCGCGTATGGCGTCTGTCCAGAAGTGCTTCCGCACCAGCGACATCGACGAGGTCGGCGACGCCACTCACCTCACCTTCTTCGAGATGCTCGGGAACTTCAGTGTCGGCGACTACTTCAAGAAGGAGGCTATCGAGTGGGCCTGGGAGCTGCTGACCGACCCGAAGGAGCAGATCGCCCTCCCCAAAGACCGCCTCTGGGTGAGCGTCTACAAGGACGACGAGGAGGCTTACGGCTACTGGCGGGCCCTCGGCGTGCCGGAGGAGCGCATCAAGCGCTACGGCGAGGAGGAGAACTACTGGTTCTCCGGCGACGTCGGCCCTTGCGGCCCCTGCTCCGAGATCCACTACGACTACGCCCCTGACTTTGGCCCGACGTCGGGCTGCCCGGAGTGCGAGAAGGGAACCTGCCATCCCGCCGTAGGCTGCGGCCGCTTCACCGAGCTGTGGAACCTCGTCTTCACGACGTACTTCCAGAACGAGGACGGCTCTCGGACTGAGCTGCCGCAGAAGAACATCGATACCGGTGCCGGCCTCGAGCGCTGGGCGAGCGTTCTCCAGCACAAGCGCACTGTCTACGATACCGACCTCTTCCGTCCCATTATTGCCAAGATAGGCGAGTTGTCGCAGATCAAATACGGTGAGCACCTGCCGGGCGAAGATCCGTTGACCACAATATCGGCGAAGGAGCAGTACCGTGCCATGCGCATTGTCGCAGAGCACACTCGCTCTGCAGCCTTCTTGATTGCTGACGGGGTCATGCCCTCGAACGAGGGAAGAGGGTATGTTCTGCGACGCTTGATACGTCGGGCCGTGTACTCGTCGAGGTGGGGGGTCTCGTCTTGGCTGTCCCAGGTGGCGACGGCGGTCGTCGAGTGCATGGGCGATTCCTACCCGGCGCTGCGGCAGCAGGAGTCGCTAGTGGTTCGCGTCCTAGGTGACGAAGAGAAGCGAGCTTCTGAGACCATACTCCGCGGAGGGGTTGAGTTGGAGGCGCAACTAAGCTTTCTCACGGGAAAGGGCGGGTCGGTTCTTCCGGGCGACGTGGTCTTCTCCCTCTACGACACGTACGGCTTCCCGATGGAGCTGACCCGCGAAGTCGCGAGAGAGCGTGGTTTTGCCCTGGATGAAGCGGGATTCGGGCGGCTGATGGAGGAGCAGCGGGAGCGCGCCCGCGCTACCGGACGCTTCCGTCTCAGCGAGGCCGAGTCGGTGGAGGCCTACGCCGCCCTCTCCCACCTGCAGACGCGCTTCGTCGGCTACGACAGCCTGAGCCATCAGACCGGCGTCGCCGGCATCATCGCTGGCGAGTCGGCAGTCGACGGCATCGAGGCGGGCGACGAGGCGGAGCTCATGCTCTTCGAGACGCCGTTCTATGCCGAGCAGGGTGGCCAGGTCGGCGACAAGGGCGAGATCGCCGGGCCCAACGGGCGTTTCCAGGTCGACGACACGCAGCGCACCGAGAGCGGCCTCGTCCTCCACCGCGGTCGCGTCGTCGAAGGGCGCATCGCCGTCAACGACGACGTGCGAGCCCAAGTGGACGCTGCCCGTCGCTGGGACACGATGCGCAACCACACCGCCACCCACCTCCTGCACGCCGCCCTCCGTCGCGTCGTCGGGCCGCACGCCCGCCAGGCGGGCTCGCTCGTATCGCCGGACCGCCTGCGCTTCGACTTTACCCATATCGAAGCGCTGAAACCGGACGAGCTGAGCGCGCTGGAGCGCCTGGTCAATGAGAAGATCCGTGAAAACCTCCCCGTCCGTACCCGTCGTACCTCTTACGAGGAGGCGACCGCCGGCGGCGCAACAGCCCTGTTCGACGAGAAGTACACGGCAGAGGTGCGCGTCGTCGAGGTGGCGGAGGAGAATGAGCGCTACAGCGCGGAGCTTTGCGGCGGCACCCACGTCCGCGCGACCGGCGACATCGGCCAGCTCGTCATCGTCGGCGAGGAGAGCGTCGGCGCCGGTCTGCGCCGCATCGAGGCGCTGACTGGGCGCGGCGCGGAGGAGCACGTCAGGTCGCGCTTCGCCGTGCTGGACATGGCCAGAGCGCGCCTGGGTGTCTCCGGCGATGATGCTGAGCTGAAGAGTCGGCTCGACGCGCTGCTTCTGGAAATGGAATCGCTGAAGAAGCGGCTCCAAGCGCTGGAGCGGGAGGCCGGCCGCAGTCGGGCGGAGGAGTTGCTCAAGGAAGTGGAGAGTGTCGACGGGCGCTCCGTGCTGGCGGCGAGAGTGCCCGCAAGCAGCCCTGAGGCGTTGCGCGAGATCGGCGACTGGCTGCGCGACCGCCTGGGAAGCGGCGTAGTCGTCCTCGGCGCCGTCGTCGATGGTCGCCCCAACCTGCTGGTGATGGTCACCTCCGACCTGACGCAGCGCGGTGTCCACGCCGGTGAGCTGGTGAGCAAGATCGCGAAGGTGACCGGCGGCGGTGGCGGCGGCAGACCGGAGATGGCGCAGGCCGGTGGCAAGGATGTGGCTCGTCTCGATGAGGCGCTGCGGTTGGCGCGCGAGTTGGTGACCGAGAGCATCAAAGGGCTCAAGGACTCCTGACGTGAGGCTCCTCGGGCTCGATGTCGGGGACGCCCGCATCGGCGTCGCGATAAGCGACCCGAACGGACAGGTTGCGATTCCCCTTACGACCCTGCAACGCCGGTCGACGGAGACGGACCTTGCGGCGATCGCGGCGCTTGCCGGAAAAGAGGAGGTGGAGGCGCTCGTCGTCGGCTTCCCCCTGTCGCTCAACGGTGCTGTGGGACGTCAGGCCCAGCGTGTGCAGGACTTCGCGCATCGGCTCCAGGCCGCCGTCCCGGTTCCGGTAGAGCTATGGGACGAGCGTTTTTCGAGTGTGCAGGCGGACGAGCTCCTGCGCAGAGGCGGCCCGGGCTCGCGAAAGAGACGTGGCGATCAGGACTCACTCGCCGCCGCCATAATCCTTCAGGGCTACCTGGACAGTAAGCAAGAAATGCCGCAACCTAACTGAGATGTCTCGATTCGTACCTGTGGCCGTTGGCGCCTTTGCGCTTGCCATCATCGCCTTCTCTGCCCTGGTGATCGCCGTCATCCCCAGCACCATACTGGGCAGCGAGCCTTCGACGTACCTGGGCCCGACGTCGGCCACCGGCGTGGCGAACGTCACGATCAAGGACGGCGAAAGCGCCAAGGACATCGCTGCCGCTCTCCAGGACGCCGGCGTAATCCAAAGTGCCCGCCTCTTCCGCGTGCTCGTCGCTTTTATGGGCATCGAAGATCAGTTGGAGGCCGGCGACTACGAGTTCGATAGGGGCATGGTGACGTTAACCGTCATCGACAGAATCCACAACGGCATCACGGCGCCGATCATGGTGACGATACCGGAGGGCCTGCGCATCGAGGAAATCGGCGGCCTGCTGGAGAAGAAAGGCGTTGTCTCTGCGTCGGACTTCCTGACGGCGGCGAAGAAGACGGACTACAGCTTCCCCTTC
>JBEKDP010000096.1:0-7092 GCA_050014295.1 Dehalococcoidia bacterium
TGCCGGAGCGCTTCACCAAGGTCTATCTCAACTGGATGGAGAACATCCGCGATTGGTGCATCTCCCGCCAGCTCTGGCTGGGCCACCCCATACCCGTCTGGCACTGCCGGGGCTGCGGCGGAGAGACCGTAACCGTGGGCGACCCGGATGTCTGCCAGCACTGCGGCTCGACCGAGATCGAACGGGACGCGGACGTGCTCGACACCTGGTTCTCCTCCGCCCTCTGGCCGCACTCGACGCTCGGCTGGCCGGATCAGACGAAGGACCTCGCCTACTTCTACCCCACCTCGGTCATGGAGACCGGCTACGACATCATCTTCTTCTGGGTGGCCCGCATGATCATGATGGGCCTCTACAACATGAAGGAGGTTCCGTTCCGCGACGTGTACCTCCACGGCCTCGTGCGCGACGAGCGCGGCGAGAAGATAAGCAAGTCGAAGATTACGACCAAGCACCACATCGCCAGCCCCCTCGAAGCCATCGAGACGTACGGTGCCGACGCCCTCCGCTACGCCCTGGCGACCGGCGGCACCCCCGGCAACGACATGCGCATCTCGGAGCAGCGGCTGGAGGCGGGCCGCAACTTCGCCAACAAGCTCTGGAACGCCGCCCGCTTCGTCATCAGCCGCATCGAGGGAATGAAAGTCGAGCGCCCGACGGCCTCGTCGCGCGACTCGATGCCGCTGGAAGACCGCTGGATCATGTCGCGACTCAACCGCGTGATCGGCGACGTCGACCAGCTTCTCACCGACTTCCAGTTCGGCGAGGCGGGCCGGCAGGTGCACGACTTCCTCTGGGGCGAGTACTGCGACTGGTACCTTGAGATGTCGAAGGTGCGCCTGACAGCCGGCGATGAGTCACCGCTGCCGGTGCTGGCGCACGTCCTCGACGCAGCGCTGCGCCTCCTCCACCCCTACATGCCGTTCGTCACCGAGGCGGCCTGGCGCAGTCTGGCGTCGCATCTCGCCGAGCCGGGCGCGGAGGCACTGATCGTCGCGCCGTACCCGCAGGCCGACGCCGCTTGGCTGGACGGCGCGGCTGAAGCCGAAGCGCAGACGGTCATCGACGTCGTGCGGGCCGTTCGCAACATCCGCGCCGAGCGCAGCGTCGAGCCCGCTCGTTTCGTGGAGGCGTATGTTATCGCCGACGGCGGCCCCCGGCGCGCCCTCGACGGCCGTCGCGACCTGGTGGAGGCCCTCGCCAGAGCGAGGCCGCTGCACATCGTCTCCCAGCCGAGCGAGGCGCCGCACGAGGCGGTCGCGACTGCCGTGCTCGAGGGCGCGCAAGTCGTTCTCCCTATGGCGGGCCTCTTCGACCTGGAGAGCGAGCGGCAGCGGCTGAGCAAGCTCCTCGCCGCGTCGCAGGCGGAGGTGGAGCGACTGGCGGGCCGGCTCGCCAACGAGGAGTTCCTGGCCAAGGCGCCGGCGGCCGTCGTCCAGCGGGAGCAGGAGAAGCTGACGGCTGCGCAGGCGCAGGCGGCGGGGCTGCGGCAGCGGCTGCACGAGCTCGGGTAGCCGCCCTTCGTGTCCCTTGCTTCCGGGTCGACACCGACCTCGTTCTTGCGCTATCCGCATCGTTGACCCATAATCGGCCCATTGCTAGCATTCTCAGCGAGTCTGAATCGCGTTCTTCATCTCGTTGGTAACGGTGAACCCTTGCAGAATCTCCTGGACAACTATGCCGCTGTCCTGCTAGCTGGCGGTATCGGCATCTCCCTCGTTCTTATGGCTCTGATCGCGGCCCACATACTCGCCCCGTTCTCGCCCTCTTCCGCCAAAGCCACGCCCTACGAGTGCGGCATGCTGCCCATCGGTCGCGTCCGCACGCAGATGAGCGTTCGCTACTACCTGTACGCGCTCCTGTTCCTCATCTTTGACGCCGAGGCCGTCTTCCTCTTCCCCTGGGCCGTGAGCTTTCTCGGCGTGGGCAAGGCCGCCTTCTTCGAGATGGTGCTCTTTCTCGCCGTCCTGACGGGCGGGCTGGTCTACGCCTGGAAGAAGGGAGCGCTGGAGTGGCGCTAAACGATGCCGCCCAGAACGAGGCCGGGGGAGCCGCGGAGTCGCCGCAACGTCCTCTCACCGGCCAGGAACGGGAAGCGGAGAGGCTCCGACCGCTGGAGGTGGTGCACCCGCATGCCCACTACCGGCACATTCTCCCCGGTATCGCGCAGGTGCCGGCGGACTATCTCCTGGGCATGGCGCGCAAGTCATCGCTCTGGCCCATGACCTTCGGTCTCGCCTGCTGCGCCATCGAGATGATGTCCGCCTACATGTCGCACCACGACCTCGACCGCTTCGGCATCATCCCCTGGGCCTCGCCGCGGCAAGCGGACGTGATGATCGTCGCCGGCACGGTGACGAAGAAGATGGCGCCAGCCATCAAGCTGCTGTACGAGCAGATGCCGAACCCCAAGTGGGTCGTCGCCATGGGCGCCTGCGCCACCAACGGCGGCCCCTACACCCGCTACGACCGCGTCGTCCAGGGGGTCGACAAGCTCATACCGGTCGATGTCTACGTGCCGGGCTGCCCGCCGCGGCCGGAGGCGCTCATCGACGGCTTAATCACTCTCCAGGACATGGTCATGCGGGAACGGGGGTCGATTGGATGACCGCGCACCATGAGGGCCCGCAAGAAGCGCCCATCGTCCCGCCGCCGCCCGGCAGCATCGCCGACCTCTTCCAGGAACTCCTGCCCGACGTCGAGTTCGTCGCCAATCAGGGCGCGATGGACGTCAGCCTGACGATCGCGCGCGAGGACGTGCCCCGCGTGCTGCGCGCCGCCAAGGAAGAGTCGCGCCTCGACTTCAAGTTCCTGCGCTGTCTCTCCGGCGTCGACCACATGGAGGGTGGCTTGGAGGTTGTCTATCAACTCTACTCCTACGCCCTCAAGCATAGCATCGCCATCAAGGTACGCCTGCCCCTGGATGACCCCCGCCTCACCTCCGTCACGCCGATCTGGAAGGGGGCGGACTGGCTGGAACGCGAGACGGCGGAGATGTTCGGCATCGTCTTCGAAGGGCACCCGAACCCGGTGCCGCTCCTTCTGCCCGACGACATGACGGACCACCATCCGCTGCGCAAGGACAACCCGCCGGCACAGGTCGAGGCGTGGCAGGGGCTGCGTCTCGGGCTGGAGGCGGCGCAAGTAGGGCATTTCCCCGCCGGCTACGAGAGCATCGCCGGCGAGGGCGGCAGCGAAGCGAGCGAAGGGTAAGCGCGTGGTCACCGAGCAAGAGCACGAGCTGGAGACCGTCGATATCCAGGTCAACGTTGGGCCGCAGCACCCGGCGACCCACGGCGTCTTCCGCATGGTGCTCACCGTGAGCGGCGAGAAGGTGGTGGACGTCGTCCCTCACATCGGCTACATGCACCGCGGCGCGGAGAAGCTCTCCGAGATCATGGACTACCGCCAGGCGATAATCTACCAGGACCGCACCGAGTATCTTGCTCAGTTCAACGCCGAGATGTGCTACGTGATGGCCGTCGAAAAGCTCGCCGGGCTGGAGGTGCCGGAGCGCGCGGAGCACATCCGCGTCATCCTGACGGAGTTGAACCGGATCGCCAGCCACTACATGTTCGTCGGCGCCTTCGCCACCGATATTGGCGTCTACGGCACTGCGTTCACCTACGCCTTCCGCGAGCGCGAGAACATCCAGGCTCTCTTCGAGGAGGTCTCCGGCGACCGGATGATGTACAGCTACTTCCGGCCGGGCGGCGTCGTCTGGGACGTTCCCGACGGCTTCGCGGACCGCGTGCACTGGGTCTGCAACCAGACGCGCGTCGGCATCGACGACCTCGACCGGCTGCTCACGCGCAACGAAATATTCATCACCCGCTGCCGCGACATCGGTGCCATCTCTCTGGCTGATGCGGTGGACTACGGGATATCCGGCCCGATGCTCAGGGCATGCGGACTGCCGGTCGACCTGCGACGCGAGGAGCCGTACTCGATCTACGACCGCTTTGATTTCGACATACCGACAGGCACCCGCGGCGATGTCTACGACCGCTACCTGGTGCGCATGGAGGAGATGCGACAGTCGGTGCGCATAGTCGAGCAGGCAATCCAGCAGATGCCGGAGGGCCCCATTATGCCCGAGAAGGCGCCGCGACGCCTCCGCCTGCCGCCGGGAGAGGTCTACATGCGCACGGAGAACCCACGCGGCGAGTACGGCGTCTTCCTCGTCTCCAAGGGCGGCGAGAGGCCTTACCGGCTGAAGATCCGCTCCGCCTGTCTCTCGAACCTGTCCGCTCTCAAGGCGATGGTGGTGGGGCACTACGTCGCCGACGCCGTCGTCATTCTCGGCTCGGTGGACATCGTCCTGGGCGAGGTGGACCGGTGAACGAGTTGCAGTCTCTCTTCGACAACGTCTGGATCGACGCCCTCTGGAAGCTGCTGGCGGTTCTCGGCCTCATGGTGTTTGTCGTCCTGGCGCTAACTTATGTCGAGCGCAAGGTCGTCGGCCGCATCCAGATGCGGCTCGGCCCCATGCGCACCGGCCCCTTCGGCATCATGCAGCCCATCGCCGACATGACGAAGATCCTCCTCAAGGAGGACCTGCGGCCCGCCAGCGCCGACCGCATCGCCTTCGAGCTGGCGCCCTTCCTGGCGTTCGTCCCCGTGTTCCTGACGCTGCTCGTTCTGCCGTTCACCGCGAAGTTGAACGTGCGTGTCCTCGATCTGGGGCTCCTCTATTTCTTCGCCGTCTCCGGTCTGACGGTGCTCGGCTACATGGTGGCCGGATGGGCCTCCGACAGCAAATACGGCCTGCTGGGAGCAATGCGCACCGCCGCCCAGCTCATCAGCTACGAGGTGCCGCTCGTGCTGGCCGTGCTCGCCCTCTCCATGCTGGTCGGCTCGCTGAACCTCCTCGCTATCGTCGAGAAGCAGGGGCGGGTGCCGTTCATCGTCTGGCAGCCTCTCGGGTTTTTCCTGTTCATGGCCGCGGCGGTCTCCGACCTTTCGCGCCGTCCCTTCGATACCTCGTCCGCCGAGTCGGAGGTGGCCGGCGGCCCCTGGATCGAGTTCAGCGGCATTCGCTGGAGCATCCTCTACGCCCTCACGGAGTACGCGAACATGTTCGCGCTTTGCACCTTGGGCGCGCTTCTCTTCCTTGGCGGCTGGGACTGGCCGTTGGGCCTCAAGTGGGGATGGTGGTGGCAGCTAGTTCTCATCTTCTCTAAGACTTCGGTGCTGATCCTGGCCGTCATGTGGACGAACGCCACCTTTCCGCGCGTCCGCGTCGACCAACTGATGTCGTTCTGCTGGAAGCTCCTGCTGCCGCTGGCGATTACCCAGGTCTTCCTCAACGGCCTCATCCTCGTCTACGGCTGGCCCGACTGGACGTTCTTGCTCACCTCCGGTCTCGCCCTGGCGACCGCCGGCTATATCGTCTACTCGGTGCTTCCCATCGGGTCGCCGTCACGCATCGTTCTCAGGAGCACGCTCTGATGCTGGGCGTGCTTAGGGGCATGGTAGAGACGTTCCGGACGATGGTCCGCCGGCCGGTGACCATCCAGTACCCGACGGTGCGGCGCGAGATCCCGGTGCGGGAGCGCGGCTACCCGCTCCTCCTCTGGGACGACGAGGTGGGCGAGCCGTTCTGCGTCGGCTGCCACGCCTGCGAACGTGCCTGCCCGACGGAGTGCATCTCCGTCATCATGAAGGACAACCCGCTGGCGGCCGAAGGCAAGAGCAAGCGCCGCAAGATCGTCGACAAGTTCCTGCTCGACTACGGTCGCTGTATCCGCTGCCGCATCTGCGTCGAGGTCTGCAACTTCAGCGCTATCGCCATGAACAACGGTTGGGACGGCCACGAGCTGTCGCGCTATGACCGAGGGGAGCTGGTCATGGACCTGGAGAGCCTGCTCGCCACGTCGAAGGCCCATCAGATCGAGCCGTGGGTGGCCCCATGAGCGCCAACGAGGCGATCTTCTACTTCATCGCCGTCATCACCGTGATCAGCGCGCTCGGCGTCGTCGCCAGCAACCGCGTGGCGTATGCGGCGATGTCGCTGGTATTCACGCTGATCGCGGTGGCGGCCCTGTACATCCTCCTGGCGACCGAGTTCCTGGCGCTGGTGCAGTTGCTGCTGTATGCCGGAGGCGTAGCGGTACTGCTGCTGTTCGCCCTCATGCTGACGCGCGCCCGCGAGCTGGTTCCTGTGCTCGACAACGCCCAGAAGCCGTTCGCCGCGGTCGCCGGCCTGGCCCTGCTCGGCGTGCTCCTGACGATGGTCTACCATACGACCTGGCCGCGAAACGCCGCCGAGCCGGCGCTCGTCAACTTCAACGCCATCGGCGACGCGCTCTTCCGGAGCTTCGCCTTACCGTTTGAGGTCGCCTCGCTGGTGCTGCTGGTCGCCCTCGTGGGCGCGATAGTGCTGGCGCGGTCGGAGGAGGAGGAAGAGGAATGATACCACTGAACAGCTTCCTCGTCCTCAGCGCCATCCTCTTTTCGCTCGGCGTCTACGGAGTGCTGGTGCGGCGGCACGCCGTGCTCATCCTGATGTCGATTGAGCTGATGCTGAACGCGGCGAGCATCAACATGGTCGCCTTCGCCGTCTACACGTCCCCCGAGCGTTTCATCGGGGTCATCTTCGCCATATTCATCATTACCGTCGCCGCGGCGGAGGTCGGGCTCGCGCTGGCGATTATCTTGCGCCTCTTCCGCAACCGGACGACCGCGAATGTCGACGAGGTGCACGACCTCAAATGGTAGGAGATATGGGGTGATCAACTAGCGATGGGCATGGAGCAAGCCTGGCTTATTCCCGCTTTGCCGGTCGCGGCGGCGGTCATCCTGACCCTTGTCGGCAAGTACCTGCCGCGCAAAGGCGACTGGCTCTCCATCCTCGCCATCGGCGCCTCCTTCGTCATCTTCTTTTTCGTCCTCAAGGACCTGACGGACGCCCTGGCGAAGGGCGGCGAGTTCCAGGCGGTCCATTCCGGGCGCGACTGGGTGAAGTTCGACACCTTCAACTTGCGCATCGGCTTCCAGTTCGACCAGCTGGCGGCGGTTATGGTGGCGGTGGTGAGCTTCATCAGCCTGATCGTCCAGGTCTACTCGCTCGGCTACATGAAGGGCGACAAG
>JBEKDP010000097.1:0-7029 GCA_050014295.1 Dehalococcoidia bacterium
CCACATCGGCTACCTGCCGAACGGCCGCGTGTTCGGCGTCAGCAAGCTGGCGCGGCTCGTCGACGTCTACGCGCGACGCCTCCAGCTTCAGGAGCGGCTCACCGAGCAGATATCGCGCGCGATAATGGACGCCGTCGACCCCGTCGGCGTCGGCGTGATGATCGAGGCGCAGCACCTCTGCATGATGATGCGCGGCGTGGGCAAGCAGCAAGCGATAATGTCCACTTCCTCGCTGCTGGGCAGCTTCCGCGACAACGTCGCCACGCGGAACGAGTTCCTGACCCTGATCAACCGACCGCGGCCTTGACGCGTCGCCTTCCGTCCGCTAACCGCTAGCCGTTTCCAACGCGCTCACGCTTGGGCGCGCCGGCCCCCAGCAAACGGGAAAGCCAGGATGAGCACGGCCGACCGCCGGTACGCCACGCGCTATCTCGACATGCTACAATTGGCCTAAGAGAATGTCCCGGCGGGCGTGCCGGAGCAGCCGTTCCCGGAGCAAGGACGTGACACTGTCGGACGAGCGCTTTCCCGATCTCCCCCAGCGCGTCTTTGCGCCCATCGCAGGCAATTACGACCGCCCGGCGCTCCTCCTCAGCCTCTTCCAGTACCGGCGCTGGCACCGCTTCCTCCTCTCGCGGGTCGACCTCAATGACGGAGCCGCCGACGGTCGACCGAGGCGCGTGCTCGACATGGCGACCGGCACAGGCGCGCTCGCCCTCGACCTCCTGAGCCGGCCCGGCGTCGAGGTCATCGGCGCCGACGCTACTCGCCCCATGCTCGTCCAGGCGCAGGCGCGCGCCGGACGGCAGGCCGTCGATGGCCGGCTCAACCTCGTGGAATGCACGGCAGAGGCGGCGCCCTTCACCGAAGGCAGCTTTAACGCGGTCGTCTCCGCCTACCTCCTCCGCTACGTCGGCGACGTGGGCGCGACGCTGCGCTCCCTGGCGCGCCTCGTCAGGCCCGGCGGGATGCTCGCCTCCCTCGACTTCGCGGTCCCGCACTGGCCCGTCTATCCTCTCTGGCGCGCCTACACCGACGTCGGCCTGCCCGTCGGCGGCTGGCTCTTCTCCCCCGCCTGGCGGCGCACCGGCTCCTTCCTCGGTCCGAACATCCGCGACTTCTACCGTCGCTGGCCGGAGAAGCGACTACTCGGCGCCTGGCGCGACGCCGGCCTCGTCGACGTCCAGTCACGTCGTCTCACCCTCGGCGGCGCGATCGTCATCTGGGGAAGGAGACCGTCATGAACCTGCGGGAGAATACCGGCGGCAGCAGCCCGACGGCGGGAGCGGTGTCTCAGGCACGTTCAGCGTTCTACGCCCTCAGCCCCGGCGGCTGGCGAGATTATGTCACGTTGCTCCACCCGCCTTACACGCTCTGGCACCTGAGCTACGTCGTCCTGGGCGCCGCCCTCGCGCCCGCCGTCCACTTCGACCGCCTCATCGCCACACTCGGCGCCTTTCTCCTGGCGATGGGCTTCTCCGCGCACGCCCTCGACGAGCTTGCGGGCCGCCCCCTGAACACGCGCATCCCTGACGCGGTCCTCCACTGGATAGCGGCGGTCGGGCTGGGCAGCGCCGTCGCCCTGGGGATTCTGGGCAGCGTGGTGGTCACGCCCTGGCTGCTCGTCTTCGTCGCCGCCGGCCTGTTCATCGCCCCCGCCTACAACCTGGAGTGGTTCGGCGGGCGCTTCCACTCCGACATCTGGTTCGCCCTTTCCTGGGGCAGCTTTCCCTTCCTGACGAGCTACTGGGTGAACGGGGAGCGCATCGAGGCAGCCGCCCTCTTCGGGGCGCTGGCCGCGTTTGCTCTGAGCCTCGCCCAGCGCATCCTCAGCCATCGCGTGCGTGCCATGCGACGGCGCGTCCGCGCCATCGAGGGGAAGGTTGTCTATTCGACTGGGGTTGTGGAGGAGATCGACCGCGCTTGGGCCATCAAGCCGATCGAGCGGGCGCTGATGCTGATGGCGGCGTCGATTGTGGCGATAAGCGTCGCGGCTCTGCTTACTCGCCTCTAGCCACCCTGGCTCGAAGTGTCCTGCTCCGACCGAGCTTTCAGGGAACGGTTCATCTCCTCGAAGCCCCGCCTGGTAGCCGCGATCATTCCACCGAGAAACGGGACGAGCACACCCCTGAACACTTCTCTTTGGACCATGTGCACGCGGCGTTCGCCAGCGGGCATCAAGGTAAACGTGTGCTCTCCATCAACGAGCCCGGGAATCACAAAATGCCCCAACCACCGCACTTCATGCAACGGGTCTACCTCCATGACCGTCGGCCGGAACGTCATGCCCCTCGCACCCGGAGGTTGAATCCTCACCCGCAAGCGGGCCCCCGGCTCTAGCTGTCCCGCCGCACTCGGAATGAACGGGTTCCAATCTGGGTATGACCCGAAATCGGTCAGGACAGCCCAAACCTTCGCGATATCCGCCTCGATGTCGATCTCGGCAGCGATCTCTCTCATCGGTGGCCCTCCCATCGGTTCGTGAACCGGACGCGCAACGACCCTGGGCTGACGTCGGGGCCGTGTCCCGACAGTCCGAGTCTGCTAGCTGAGGATGTCGCTGATCGTGCCGAACGAGTAGCCCTGCGCCCGCAGCCCGTCGATTACCCGCTGCAGCGCCGCCGCGTCCTGCGACTGGCTGCCGACGTGCATTATCAAGATGGCGCCCGGCTTCGCCTTCGACAGCGCCGTTTGCACGATCTGGTCGGCGCTCGCCCCGTTCCAACCCAGCGTGTCGACCGTCCATAACACGGCGTAGCGGTAGCCCGCGGCGTAGATATCGCACAGCACCGACGCGTCGTAGTCGCCGTAGGGAGGCCGGAAGTAGGGACGGGTGCTTACGCCCGTGACCGCCTTGATCTCCGCTTCCGCTTGCTGGAGCTCGTCGATGCGCGCCTGACGGCTGATCGGTGCCGTGCCGGTGGAGAAGCCGGTGAACGAGGGGTGATCCTGGGAGTGGTTCATCACGATGTGGCCGTCAGCGGCGATGGCCTTCGCCAGGTCCGGGAAGTCCGCCGTCCACTGGCCAGTGAGGCTGAAGGAGGCCTTGATCCCGTTGGCGCGCAGCGTCTGCAGGATCTGAGTCGTGTAGCCGGCGTCCGAGCCGGCGTCGAAGGTCAGGGCGACCATCTGCTTGGCCGGATTGCCTCGATTCACCGCCAGCGCCGACTGCGCGCAGGCGGTCGGCGGCGGGCCGGCGTCGGGAGTGTAATCGGAGGCCGGCGTCGGCGGTAGCGGCGTCTCAGCCGGAGGAGCGGCGGTCGGCTGAACGGCGGCGGTGGGCGTCGCGGGTGGCTCCGATCCAACATCGCACGCCGACAGTGCGATGATCGCCACGACCGAGAGCCCAAGAGCCGCAATGCCGAGCCGGAGAGCGCGCAAGCCTGTCATTCGACTCGATCATACGGCAACCAGATGAAATGCGAAACAGATTCCGCAGCAGTCTTGGGCAGGAGCGCCTAATGCGACCTCGGGGTCACGTCTTGTCGAGCGCGTGCCCCCGCTCCGCCTCGAGGCGCCCGAGTGCCCGCCCCTTCTCCGGGTCGGGGTCCCTGACGACGCCGTATATCTCGCGGCCTTCGTGGTTCTCGGGCAGGTATTCCGTTATCGGGAGGCCTTCCGAATTGCAGAAGAGCATGCAATGGCAGTACTTGTACCTCTGCATCTCCTCGCAGGGGCAGGACCAGTAGCTCGACTTCGCTTCTTCGGCGAGGTCATCGTAGAAGTTGCAAGGGCAGAGCGGCCGGCCCACCTCGTCGATGTGCTTTGCCAGCCCGATGACCAGGAACTCGGTTATCTCCGGGTGGGGATGCAGATAGGTGCCGCTCTTCGCCACGTACTTCTCGACGAACCGGCGCATCTTGGCGACGTTCGCCGGAGACGCCCGTCTTCGGTCCTCGTCTGTGGGCTTGTCCAGGGCCAAGGCTTGCGCTCCCTTGCCGCCGCAGCGACGCTAGTGCTCTTTCAGCATCTCACGACGCGTCTGCATCAGGCGGATAATGTCGGAGCGGGAGATGAGGCCGATCAGCCTGTGACCGTCGACGACCGGCACCTGGTTGATGTCGGCCTTCCCCATGAGCTGCAGCACGTGTCGCAGGTCCTCGGTCGGCGCGACCGCGTGCAGGCGGTCGAACGCGGTCATCGTGCTGGAGATGGGAGTCAGCGGCCACTGGTCGCGCGGAATGTGCCGGATGTCCTCCAGCGTCGACAGCCCCAGCAGGTCGTCGCCGCTTTGCACCGGAAAGCAACGGACGTTGTGAGTGAGGACGTAGGAATCGACGATCTCCTCGACCGACGCATCCGGCGCCACCGGCTGGCAGCCCTGGCTCGCCGCCTCGCCAGCCGTGACCCCCTCCAGCGTTACTTCCGCAAGCATTTGCTGGTAGCTTGAAGCTGAGACACCGCGCAGGAACAGCCCGATGATGAAGAACCAGACGCCGTCGATTAGCAGTCCAAAGAAGAAGGCGATGACACCGATGCCCATCAGCAGATAGGCAACGCCCTCCCCTACCGTCGAAGCCGTCCGCGTGGCGTTCAGCATGTTCCGGTTCCGCGACCAGACGATCGAGCGAAACACGCGCCCGCCGTCCAGCGGGAAGCCCGGCAACATGTTGAAGGCGGCGATAAGCGCATTGATGACAGCGAGCTGTGCAGAAACGCCGGCGATCCCCGGGCTCCAGTAGTGGATGACCACCCAGCCGAGGCCGAACACGCCTCCCAGAATGAGGCTGGTCAGCGGCCCGACCACCGAAATCTCGAACTCCTCCTTTGCGGAGCGCGGCTCCCCCGAAAGGTTCGAGACGCCGCCGAGAACGAACAGCGTGATGCCGCGCACGTCTATTCCCTTGCTCTTCGCAACGAATGAGTGCGCCAGTTCGTGCAACAGCAGAGACCCAAAGAAGACGAGGCTTGTGGCCGCTCCCGCTATCCACTTCGCCGCCGGCGACCAGTTGGGGAAGAAGTGGTCCAGTGTGCCGGTGGCAAACGACCAGGTCAGCAGCAAGAAAATGAAGATCCAGCTCCAGTGAATCCCAACCTCGATGCCACCTATCTTCCCGATTTTGAACGACGACGGCATGAGCTCCCTCCTTCCGTGTCGGCCGGGCCCGGCTGTGCCCACTCACTGGGGCGCATCAGGCTCTACCCTAATAGTAGAGCCCAAACGCAGACTTGTCGAGAAGTGCCGCGCCCGCCGGCCCTTTGCATCCGTCCGGCCACAGCCTGGCGACGACACACCCGCGTCAGAAGCCGCAGTCGGAGAGGCGCGCACCCGCCATCTTCGCGCCGCGGACGTCATAGGCGACGAAGCGCCCCAGGGGGTCGGTATAGAGCACTCGCACCTTGCCCTGCTTTGCGAACTCACCAAGCGGCCACTGTTCGTTCTGGTTGAACTTCCACTTGTATTCCGTCTCAAAGAACACCACGTCGATGTTCTTGGCGCCCAGGAAGCAGGAGTACATGTCGAGCGAGTACCACCAGCGACGGAACTGGCTCTGGTCGAAGAACTCTTGCCCCAGGACAGCGCCCTGCTTGATCAGTTGGTAAGCGCCGTCTTCGCGGTCGTTTGGCTCCAGGACGCGGTAGGTAAGGGAACGGTCGAACTGCGGCGACTTCAAGAACTCGCCGTAGAACGGAGCGCTGTTGTGGTTCAGACCATAAGTATTCACGTCTTTGTGCAGAAGGCGGACGCCGAAGATGGCCGCAAGCGTCAGGAATGCCGGTAAGAAGAGAGGGCGCAGGACGGGAGCAAGCGGCGCCACAATCAGGGGCAACACAAGGGCTATGCCGCGGAATCGGACCATGTACTTCAGCGTGCCGATGATATACGACGTCTTGGTGTCGCCGATGGAGGGATCGGTTCGAATGTAGAGGGCATAGGGAAGAACGATGAGCGCCGCCACGGCCATCGCCGAGCCGAGAGGAACGATATCGCGCGGCCGGCGAACGACGGCGTAGACGGAGTAGCCACCGACGGCAGCGGCGCCGGCAAAGGGGTGCGTCGTGACGGCCAGGATGGCCCATATCGCCGCCGGCAGCCACAGGCGCTTGTCTATCGCTTCGACGCAGAGGAAGAAAAAGACGCAGGCCCAGATGAAAGCGAATTGAAAGGAGAGAAACCCCTCGATCAGATACGTGTTGATGTAGATGAGCGCCAGCAAGCGTGGGTCGCGGAGAACGGGGCGCGCCCTCGTTGCCGCGTACCCGTAGAGGACGAACCCGAGCACCATCGCCACCGTGACGGCCCGGTCGCCGAACAGGGCAAATGGCACCGCCGTCACTGTGTATGGGACGACAGCGTACGGATAGCTCAGAGCACGTCCGGAGTCCAGATACTGGATGTGCAGGGGCAGGCGCGCGTGGTGGAATATCTGGTCGGAGATGTACCAGACGTCCGAATAGTGCTGGGCCGAGTCAGAGCCGAGAAACACGGTCTTCGTCAGAAACACCGCGCAGAGGACCCCGACGCCCAGCAGCGTGCCAAACGCTAGCGTTCGCTGAAGCCGCAAGTGCCAGCGCAGGCCCGACAATCGGAATGTCACCATAGTACGCGGAAACGTCAGCTTCTCAAACAACTCGTCACTGCGGACTTCCGCCACAGACCGCCGGGTCCAGGATCTCCGGGACCGTCAGGAGCTCGTAGCCGCGCTCGCGCAGACCAGCGAGTATGGCCGGCAACGCCTCGATAGTGGCTGTGCGGTCGAGGTTGCCACCGCCGAAGGCTCCATCGTGCATGAGGATTATCGCGCCGGGGTGAGCCTCGGCCAGGACATTCTGGGCGATTGCGTTGGCATCCCCCGACTCCCAGTCATCCGAGTCCACGTCCCAGCCGACAGAGCTGTAGCCCGCATCCGCCAGCTCGCGCAGCATCGTCCCGCTCGTGTGCCCGTACGGCGCCCGATAGAACAGCGGCTTGGAGCCGAGAATGCCGCCGATTGCGGCCTCAGCCTTGTCCAGGTCGGCGCGAAACTCCTCGCCGTCCATGGTGACAAGCTCCGAAGAATGCCCGAAGGAGTGCGAGCCGACAGCCAT
>JBEKDP010000098.1:0-6926 GCA_050014295.1 Dehalococcoidia bacterium
CTAGGCGGGCTTGATGGCGTTGACGCGGGCCCGCACGGCGGCCTTGTCCTGGTACCACTGGGCGTTCAGGGCGGCGAACTCCTTCTGGTTGTCCGGCACGTCGTCCTCGGCGAAGATGGCGGTGACGGGACAGGACGGCTCGCAGGCGCCGCAGTCGATGCACTCGTTGGGGTCGATGTAGAGCATGCGGTCGGCGTCGCCCTCTTCGTGGATGCAGTCGACGGGGCAGACGTCGACGCAGGCGCGGTCTTTAAGGTCGATGCAGGGCTCGGTGATCACGTAGGTCATGGGTTCCTCGCACCTCCGGCAGTAGTCTGATTCCCCATTCTATATCATGCGCGTCGCGCAGGAAAGCGGCCCCGCGCGCCCCCGACCGCCTTAAATCGGCGTTATTCTTCCCACCCACCCGCCCTAGATGGGTTTGGTATTGGGGGACACCCCCAAGCCCCCTACACAGAGGGACTATCCCTCTCTGCACTCTCCCTGCGATGGCAGTGCGGCCTGCGGTACTGAACCGGCGTGGAACAAACCGAAGGTAGCGCGGATGCGGCCCACTCGCTGTCATGAAAGGGTAGAGGGCGTTTTCTTGCCCACTCACGCGCCCAGGGGTGTTTTGGGGAATCAGGGGGACACCCCCTGAAACCCCCGGCAGAGGAGGCCCTCTGCACTCCTCTTCTTGTTTTGGCCAAGCAAGCCGCGTTGTGCCACAGCAACGGAGGGCCAGTTCCACCGCTGTCGCTGCGTGCGAGCGTCCTAGCGGGCGTGCGGAGTGAGGATGTCGGTCAGGGCGTCGCCGAGGAGGTTGCAGGAGAAGATGAGCGCCGCAATGACCGCGGCGGGAATGAGCAGAAGCTGCGGGGTCGTCTGAAGGGAGCGGATGAAACCGGCGTCATACAGCATGGCGCCGAAGCTCGGCGTCGGCGGCTGGACTCCAACGCCCAGCCAACTGAGAGCGACCTCCGTACCGGCGATGGCGCCCAGGGAGGCGGAGAGACTGACGATGATGATGTTGCTGACATTGGGCAGAAGGTGGTGGACGATGATCCGCCACGTCGAGGCGCCCATCGCGCGCGCCGCCGTCACGTACTCCGTCTCGCGTAGGGCCAGCACCTGGGAGCGGATGATGCGCGAGCCGGCGACCCAGGAGAAAAGGGAAAGCGCGGCGAAGATAACGAAATAGTCAGGGAAGCCCTGGATCTTCAGATCAGTCTCCATGGCTTTCAGGAAGCCCCAACTACGCACGCGGGGGCCGAGGGCGGCGTTGACCATGATCAGCATGGGCAGGCCGGGCAGAGCGAAGAACACTTCACCGAGACGCATTATCGCCGTATCCACTCTCCCTCCCAT
The DNA here is from genome assembly GCA_050014295.1 of Dehalococcoidia bacterium. GTDB lineage: Bacteria > Chloroflexota > Dehalococcoidia > DSTF01 > JALHUB01 > JBEKDP01. The sequence goes on from JBEKDP010000098.1 coordinate 1,348, forward strand.
GTAGCCGGCGAGCAGCCCCAAGCCGACGGCGAGGAAGAGGCCGCCGGTGAGAAGGGTAGCAACGGTGACGACGACGGTGGTGCGCGAGGCCCAGATGACGCGGCTCAACATGTCGCGGCCAAGGCGGTCTGTGCCGAAGGGATGCTCCAGCGACGGCCCGGCGAGAACCTTGTCCAGGTTCTGGTCAGTGTAGTTGTGAGGAGCGACCAGCGGAGCGAAGAGGCCGCAGAAGTAGAAGACGGCGATAAAGGCGAGGGCAGCGACGGCGATCTTCTTGCGCAGGAGCCGTCGCAACGCAACGGCGAGAGGACTCCTGCCGGCGCGCAGAGTCCCGTCCTCGGCGGAGAGCTCCGCCGGCCTACTGAGTTCTTCCTCGTTCATAGCGGATCCGTGGGTCGATGATTGTGTAGGCGATGTCGATGGCGATGTTGGCGACAATGAAGGTGGCCGCCAGGATCAGGGTCAGCGCCATAATGACATTATAGTCGCGGCTGTTGACCGACTGAAAGGCGAATTGGCCGATGCCCGATATGCCCAGGAGCGTCTCGGTGAACAGCGCGCCCTCCACCAGGGAGACGAGCGAGATGCCGATGACGGTGACAAGGGGAAGCAACGAGTTGCGCAGGACGTGGCGCCTGAGAACCGTAAACTGCGACAACCCCTTGGCGCGGGCAGTGCGGACATAGTCCTCCCGGAGAACACTCAGCGTGGTGGCGCGGGTAAGCCGAGCCAAGCCGGCGATACCGGGCAGCGAGATAGCGAGCACCGGCATGATGAGGCGTTTGCTGAAGATGCCGATGCAGGCGTTGCCCGACAGGGGCCCGACGTTGAACGAGCAAGCCCAACCACCCGTCGGGAGCCAGTGCAGCTTGAGGACAAAGAGGTACTGCATGGCGGGGACAGCGATCAGCACCGGCACCGAGAGGAAGAGGAGGAGGATGGCGATGGAAAAAGGATCGGTCCAGGTGCCCTGGCGAAGGGCCGCGAAGACGCCCATAGGGATTCCCACGGCGAAAATGATCAGCAGGGCGATGAGTCCGATCTGCGCCGAGATCCACATCCGGGGAAAGATAAGCTCGGAGACATCCCGGTTCTTGTAGACGTAGCTATCACCGAGCTGGCCGTGGAGGGCAAGGTTCTTGACGTAGATGAAGTACTGCTCAGGGAGGGACTTATCGAGCCCCTCGGTGTGGCGGATGCGCGCCAGCACCTCCGGGTCGCTGTACTGGCCCATCGCCACCCGGATGGGGTCGCCGGGGCCGAAGCGCGTGATGCAGAAGATAATGAACGACACCGCGAGGAGGATCACGGGGGCCCACAGCAGGCGCCGGACGACGTAGGGGAGAAGCCCTTGCATCGCCTAGATAATACCTCGTCCGTACGCTACTTTGCGAGGGTCACGTAACGCAGCTTGGGAATGACCATCGCCGGGAGCAGGAAGTTCTTCACATAGGGCTTCACGACAACGTGATCGCGGCCGTAGTAGAGCGGAATCCAGGGCAGGTCGCCGAGGATGATCTGCTCCGCCTGCTGGTAGAGCGCCATCCGCTTGGTCGTGTCGGCCTCCGTGCGGGCCTGGACAAGCAGCGCGTCGACCTGGGGGTTGCTGTAGTGGCTGTTGTTCTGGCGGCTCTGGCTGTAGAAGAGGATGTCAAGGATGTCCTGCGGGTCGGGGTAGTCCATGATCCAGCCGGAGGTGAACATCTGGTACTGGCCCTTGTCGAGGTCCTGGAAGAAGGTCGCTTGGTCGGTCTGCTGGATCTTGACGTCGACGCCGAGGTTGTCCTTCCACATCTGGATCATCGCCTGCGTGTCGAGGCCGGCGGTGGCGCCGGTGCCGACCTCGGTGATGGTGATATCGGGCAGGCCGCTGGCCCCGCCGTACTTCGACTCGGACAGGAGCTGTTTGGCCTGATTCGGGTCGAACGCGGGCACGGTCGCGTTGGGGTTGTAGCCGGGAAGGCCGGGCGGCATCAGGCTATGAGCGACCGGCAGGAGGCCCATGAGGACGACCTCCGCGATTTTGTTACGGTCGACGGCGACGGCGAAGGCCTGGCGCACCTTAGGGTCGTCGAAGGGCGCTTTCTGCACGTTGAAGCCCAGGTAGGAGAGGGAGAGCTCGTCAGCGGTCTGGTAGTCGGCGTGCAGGGGATCGGTGGGGTCGGTCACGCGACTGATGTCGTTGATGCCGACGCTGGAGACGTCGACCTCGTCGTTCTGGTACATCGTTAGCTGGGAGCCGCCGGAGAGGAGAAACTCGACCGTCGGGACGGAGGGCGCGCCAAGGTGGTACTTTTCGTTCGCCTGGAGGACGATCTTCTCGCCCAGCGTCCACTCTTGGAGCATGTAGGGGCCGGTGCCGCGCGGCTTCTGCGACCAGTTGCGCGGGTCTGCCTCGACCTGCGTGCGGTCGACGACGAAGGCGGTCGGGTAGGTGAGCTTGGCGAGGAAGTAGGGCTTGGGCTGGTCGATGGTGATCTGAAGGGTGAAGTCGTCCAGCACTTTGATGCCGCTTATGTCCGTCGCGCGGCCGTGGACCACGTCCTCGACGCCTACGATGTCGCCGAGATAGGCCTCAGCGACGGTGGACTCCGTCGCGGGGTTTGCGGCGCGCTCCATGGAGTATTTGAAGTCGTCGGCGGTCACGACGCGGCTGGTGCCGTGGAAGCTGACGTCCTGGCGGAGGTGAAAGGTGTAGACCGTGCCGTCGGGGCTTATGTCCCAGCTCTGGGCGATGTCAGGCTGGATCTGGAGCTGCTTGTCCAGGGTGACGAGGCCGCCGAAGATCTCGACGATGTAGGCCGCGGAGTCGGCGTCGCTTGCCAGCGCGGGGTCGAGAGTGATCGGGTCGCTGCCGACCAGACGGAGGGTGGGCCCGGAGGAGGCGCTGCCTGAGGGCGTCCCTCCTTGCGATCCGCTGCTTCCCCCACCGCCACACGACACGCCGCCGATGGCAACGAGTCCGGCCATAACTACTACCGCGATGACAAGAACGAGCCTCTTCATGGCGCTCCAGCCTCCTCTTCTCCCTCGGTCGATTTGACCAGCCTAGCGATAGAAAACGGAGGCGAACGGCGATCCGCTCCGCGAATCCCTCGCCTCACTCACTATTCTCGGATTCCCCTATCCCAAGGGAGTATTAGGGCTCCCCCTCAACCGGGGCGACGACGTCGACATGCTTGGTAATGGCGACGCTCAGCTCCTCAAGTTGCTTCGGCGAGACGGAGGACGGCGCCCCCATCATCGGGTCGTAGGCGCTCTGGGTCTTGGGGAAGGGGATCACCTCGCGGATGTTGGGCGCGCCGGTGAAGAAGGCGACCGTACGGTCGAGGCCGGCGGCGATGCCACCATGGGGCGGCGCGCCGTACTCGAATGCCTCCAGCAGATGGCCGAAGCGGTCCTGCGCCTCCTCGCGCTGGATGCCCAAGAGAGCGAATACCTTCTCCTGCACGTCGCGGCGGTGGATCCTGATGCTGCCGCCGGCGCCCTCCATGCCGTTGATGACGAAGTCATACGCCTTGCTGCGCGCCTTGCCCGGATCGCTGTCCAGCAAAGGCAAGTCCTCGTCCCTGGGCGCGGTGAACGGGTGGTGGACGCTGTCCCACCGCTGCTCGCTCTCGCTCCAGTCGAAGAGCGGGAAGTCGACGATGAAGCAGCAGGCAGCCACGCCGGGGTCGGCGAGGTTAAAGCGCGCGGCGACCTCACGGCGGAGAGAATCGAGGGCGGCGCTGGCGATTTTCGGCTGGTCGGCGACGAGGACCAGAAGGTCGCCGCGCTTGGCGCCGGTGCGCTGCGCCATGCCCTTTATCAGCTCCAAACTGAGGTGGCTGCGCATAGGCGAGCGGATGTCGTCCATGGTCAGGCCGTCGATGCCGCCCTCGCCGAGGAGGGCGACGGAGATGAGCCCTTTGGCGCCCTGCTCCTCGACGAACCGGGTGAGGCTGTCGACGTCGCGGCGGGTGAAGGTAGCGCCGCCGGGCGCGCAGAAGCCGCGGATCTGGCCGCCGGCAGCAATGACGTCGCGGAAGACGGCGAAGTCGCAGGTCGGGCCGAGGTCGGTCACGTCGGCGAGCTCCATGCCGTAGCGGATGTCGGGCTTGTCGCTGCCGAAGCGGCGCATCGCCTCGTCATAGGTGAAGCGCGGAAAGGGCGTCGGCAGCTTGAGGTCGGGCCGGATCTCTCTGATCATGCCGGTGTACAGCTCCTCGATCAGGCCGAGGATGTCGTCCTGGTCGATAAAGCTCATCTCCAGGTCGAGCTGCGTGAACTCGGCCTGGCGGTCGGCGCGGAAGTCTTCGTCGCGGAAGCAGCGGGCGATCTGGTAGTACTTCTCGAAGCCGGCGACCATCAGGAGCTGCTTGAGCTGCTGCGGCGACTGCGGCAGGGCGTAGAAGTTGCCCGGATAGACGCGGCTGGGAACAAGGTAGTCGCGGGCGCCTTCGGGCGTGCTCTTGGTGAGGATCGGCGTCTCGATCTCGTAGAAGCCGCGGGCGTCGAGGAAATCACGGATGTACTTGGTGGTGCGATGGCGCACAGCGAAGCGGTCATGAACGGTGAGGCGGCGCAGGTCGAGGTAGCGGTAGCGCAGGCGCAGAAGCTCGTCGACCTCCACTTCCTCGTTGATATAGAAGGGCGGCGTCTTGGCGGCGTTCAGGATCTCCGCGCCACCGGCGACGACTTCGACCTCGCCGGTCGGCAATGCGGCGTTCTCGGTACCGGCGGGCCGCGGCGAGACGGTGCCCTTCACCTGGAGAACGAACTCATTGCGCACTTCGCTGGCGACGGCATGCGCTTCCGGGGCCTTTTTCGGGTTGAAGACGACTTGGACGAGGCCACGGGTGTCGCGGAGGTCGATGAAGATGAGGCCGCCGTGGTCGCGCCGTCGATGCACCCAGCCAGCTAGGAGGACTTCTTCGCCGGTCTGATCCTTCCTTAGATCGCCGCAGTGGTGGGTCTTATAATGCACGCTTGTCTCCTTGACAGACGGATTCAGGCTGTTGCGCTCTGTAGAGTGTCGCATCTGGCAGCGGCGAAGTCAACGGCGTCGCGTGGCTCGACCGGAAGCCGCCAGCGGGCGGGCGGGTGGGAAGATGCACGCTTATGTTAAGAACGGCGGCAGCGAGCGCTAAGGGTAGCGTCAGGCGGCATAGCCAACCGACAGGGCCGTGGAATGCCGCCAGTCCCGGTGATACGATCAGACGGAGATGACCGACTGCCGCAGCCTCTACGTCCACATCCCGTTTTGCCGCTCGAAGTGCGCGTACTGCGACTTCAACTCCTACGCCGGGCAGGGCGACCTGATACCCGCGTATGTCGATGCGCTGCTGCGAGAGGCCGCTGCGTGGTCGGAGACTGCGGTCGTGGGGACTCCCGACACCATCTACCTCGGCGGCGGCACGCCCAGCCTCTTGTCGCTGGCGAAAGTGGAACGGCTCATGGCGGGACTTCGCGGCATCTTCGCCCTCGCCGGCGACGCGGAGGTCTCCCTGGAGGCGAACCCGGAGAGCGTCGACTTGGCCTACCTGCGCGGACTGCGAGAGATGGGATTCAATCGCCTTAGCATCGGCGTGCAGAGCTTC
>JBEKDP010000099.1:0-6905 GCA_050014295.1 Dehalococcoidia bacterium
ATCTCCAGCGCCGCACCCGGCGCTATCGTGCGCGGCAGCAACTGCGTCCCGCCGGCCGACGGTATGTAGCCCAGGCCGACTTCCGGCAAACCTAGCCGCGCATCCTCCGCAGCGATCCGCAAGTCGCAGCACATGCTCATCTCGCAGCCCGCCCCGAGGGTGTAGCCGTGAATGGCGGCAACGAGCGGCTTTTCGATGTCCAGCATCAACTGCCAGAGATCGCGCTCGCGACGTGCCCGACGCGCTTCGACGTAAGACGGCGCTGTTCCGAACTCCGTGAGGTCGGCGCCCGCGCAGAAGCCGCCTTCACCCGCCCCCTTGATGATCAGCACCACCGCGTCCGGGTCGTCCCGCACTGCCTCCAGCACGGTCCACAGCTCATCGCGCATTCGCGTGTCGACCGCGTTGAGCACTTCCGGCCGGTTCAGCGTCAGCCAGGCGATGCCGCCCTGCTTCTCATAGATGACCGTCTCGAACTGGCTCAAGATGGGTTTGCGATTCCCCGCCGGCGCCCGTGGGGCTTGCGACCCGCGCGTCTGCTCATTTGCCTTTGAAACGAGGGCCTCGCTTCTCCAGGAATGCGCGAACCCCCTCCGCCCTATCCTCTGTCGTCTGCAAGATGACCGTCAGGTCCGTCTCGAAGCGGAGCGCTTGCTCCAGCGGCATCTCCATCCCCCGCAGCACTGCCTCCTTGGCGTAGCGCACGGCGAGCGGCCCCCGGGCGGCGATCCGCTCCGCGACCGCCTGCGCCGCTGCGTCCACTTCGCCATCGGCGACGACGCTGTTGACGAGCCCGCAGCGCAGCGCCTCCCGCGCGTCGACGATCTTGCCCAGCAGTATCATCTCCAGCGCCTGCGCCCGCCCGACTACCCGCGGGAGGCGCTGGCTGCCACCGCCCATCGGCAACAGCCCCATCGCCGTCTCCGGCAGCCCGAAGCGCGCGCTCTCCCCCGCGATTCGCACGTCGCAGGCCAGCGCCAGCTCCAGGCCGGCGCTCAACGCGTCGCCCTTGATCGCCGCCACGACGGGACGGCTGAGCCGCGCAAGAAAAGAGAATGAGTCCCCGAGAATGCGCTCCCGCCTCGCCCAGGCCAACGCCCCTTCGCCTGCGGCGAGAGCCGAACCGTCCCATCCCGAGCAGAAGACGTCGCCCTCGCTGCCGAGGACGACGGCGTATGCTTCCTCGTCGTCTTCGCACGCCGCGGCAGCGGCGGCCAGCTCCCCCAGCATCTCCCCGTCGATCGCGTTCCCCCGCTCAGGACGGCGCATTCTGATGCGGGCCACGTGTCCCGTTCTTTCGAGGAGCAAGCTGTGAAACGTCATGCCACGCCCCAAGGCGGACCGAGCCGCCTCCGAATTTGAGCGTCGGGGATCGTAGCAGTCATCCCCTCAAAGCGCAACAACCCCGTCTCCAAGGCCGGGCCTCCGAGGCATCCGCGCCCGCCGGCCGCCGCGCTCTGAGCTCTACGCCTGTGCTATATTTGTCCCAAGGGGGACAGGATGGACCTCGGACTCGCGGGCAAGGCGGCCATCGTTACCGGCTCCAGCCGCGGCATCGGTCGTGCCATCGCCCTCGCCCTCGCCGACGAGGGCTGCAACGTCGCCGTTTGCGCGCGAGGCGAGGAGCGCCTGCTTCAGACCGAGGCCGAGGTCCGGGCGAAGGGCGTCGACACCCTCGCCGTCGCCGCCGACGTGACCCGCCCCGAAGACATCGAGCGCCTGGTCGACGAGACGGCGCAGCGCTTCGGCCGCATCGACGTCCTCGTCAACAACGCTGGCGGCGCCTGGCCCGGTGACGGCGACGACGCCTGGGACGCAAGCTACCAAGGCAATTTGCTGGCAGCCGTGCGCGCTACCCGACTCGTCGTCCCTCACCTGCGCCGGCAGGGTGGCGGAAGCATCGTGCACATCGCCTCCATCTGGGGGCGCGAGTCCGGCGGCATCCCAACTTACAACGCTACCAAGGCGGCGCTTATCAGCCACGCCAAGGCGATGGCGCTGTCCCTGGCGCCGGACAACATACGCGTCAACTCCGTCGCGCCCGGCTCCATCGCCTTCCCCGGCGGCTCCTGGCAGCGCCGCGTCGAGGCCGACCCGGCCGGCATGGAGGCGTTCGTCCGCGCCGGCATTCCCATGGGCCGCTTCGGCCGCTCCGAGGAGGTGGCCGCGGTGGTGGCCTTCCTGGCGTCGGCCAGAGCGAGCTGGGTGACCGGCGCCTGCGTCAACGTCGACGGCGGCCAATCGCGGTCGAACATCTAGGAGAGCGCGCCCGCCGATGAGTGAAGCACCTCTGAGCGACCTCCTTGTCATCGACCTCTCGCAGGGGGTTGCGGGCGCCTTCTGCTGCCTGCTCTTCCGCCGCTGCGGCGCCGAAGTGATAAAGGCGGAGCCGCCCGCCGGCGACCCGACCCGCGCCGCCGGCCCGCACCCCGAGACGAGCGCTCTCTTCTTCTACCTCAACGCCGGCAAGAAAGGCGTAACCCTCGATATCGCCCACCCCGAGGGCGCTCTCCTGCTGCGCCGCCTCGCGGAGGAGGCCGACATCTTGGTCGACGACTCGCCCTCCGGCCGTTTGGCGGCGCTCGGCCTCGGCTACGAAGAGTTGAGCCGCGCCAATCCGCGCCTTGTCGTGACGTCGGTCACGGCCGTCGCCCTGTCCGGCTTCCAACCCAACGGCGGCCACCAGGCGGACTATCTCGTCGGGCTGAACGCCTTCACGGCGACGATGATCCCCCTCGTCAACCTGGCGGTGCACGGCCAGGGTCAGCACATCGATGTGTCGGGCAGCGAGTGCCTGGCCGCCACGAGCCTCTGCCTCGACGACGGCGCGGCGTTCCCCGCTTTCGACCTGCCGCCGACCGATGACCGCCGCCGCTTCGAGGAGATCGAGCACGCGGTCGCGGGGCGTTTGGACCTTCCCGCCGCGCCTTTCCGCCTGGACGGCATCGCACCGCTGTCGCCTGCTCCCCTGCTCGGCGAGCACAACGAGGATGTCTACTGCAGCCTCCTCGCGCTGACCGCCGAAGAGCTTGCCGGCTTGCGGTCGGCGGGCGCCATCTGAGGAGGCCAATGAGACGCCTTCCCCTGGCCACCAACCGCGTCCTCGACCTCGACATGGCCGCCGCCGGCGCCTATGCGGCCCGCCTTCTCGGCGACGCCGGCGCTGAAGTGATCGGCGTCGAGGCGCTGCCCGCTCAGCGAGCGTCGGCGCCCCGGCAGTTCAACGAGCTCAACCGCAACAAGCTCGGCTGCACCATCGACCTCCGCCGGCCCGAAGGTCAGGATCTCCTGATGGGCCTCGCCGCCAGGTGCGACGTGGTCATCCAGTACCAGGGGTGCGAGCGACAAGAGCGACCGCCCCTGACCTACGACTTGCTCCGTACCGTCCGAACGGACATTATTCTCGTCTCCATCCGCCGCGAGCGCGGCACGCTCAGCTCTTTGGACATGGACGATATCGTGGCCGGCACGGCAGCGGCAGGGGCGGCGTGCGTCGCCCTTCTGCACCACCGCAACACGGGGAAGGGGCAGCACGTTGAGGTCGATGCCGCCGATTGCGCCGTCAGCCTCGTCGGTGAGCTCGTCGTCGCCCGCGCCATGGGCCAAGCGGCGCCGGCGCCGGTCGCCGTTCCGCTGCCACCGGCACAGGAACTCCTGCGGGACCCCTATTTCCGGGAGCGGCGCTTCCTCGAGCCTGTCTCGCATTCTAACGGCATTGTCCAGGAGATCGCCGGCCCTCCCTGGCGATCCAGCCTCACCCCCGGCCACGTGCGTCTGCCCGCGCCGCAGCCCGGCCAGCACAACCGCTACGTTTTCCTCGACCTGCTCGGCCTGTCGCCGGTAGAGACCGAAGACCTCCAACGACGCGGCATCATCGAGGCGATGAGCGACGTGTAGGGGCTCAGGGACGGACTAGTTCCTCTGCGCGACCATCCAGATGTGATTGCTGAAGACTCTGTTTAGGGGCCAGCAGTAGCTGAGGGGGCGCAGATAGCGGATGCTATCGAGGAGCATCAGCTCGATGGTGAGACGCCGCGATTCGTACGGCAGCTGGTGCGGTATCTCCCAATACGCGGTCTTCTCGACAAGAAAACCGGCCTCCTCCAGAGCGCCCTTCATCTCCCCCGCGGTCTGCTCGTTGATGTGGACACGATGCTCGTCCTCGCTGCGGGGGAACTCCGGCTTCACCGAGAGTGACGGCCCGACAATGAAGCTCTGATAGTGGCCGATCTCGGCGAGGCGGAGGACGACTCGGTGAACGTGCCGGATGTAGACCGGGTAGGTCATGTCGTAGAGGATACGGTTGGGGCAGGTGTGGATGACCAGCCGCCCGCCGGGCTTGAGCACCCGTCGCGTCTCGCGCAGCACCTCCGCCAGCTCGTGCGGATAGAGGTGCTCGACGATGTCCGTCATCAGGGCAATGTCAAAGGAGCCGTCCTCGAACTCCATCTCGCGCGCGTTCATCAAGAGCACGCGTGCCTGCCGCTGCACCTCCGGCGGATAGGTGGCGAGGTTCTCGCCCGCGATGCGCACCGCCTCTTCCGCGTAGTCGATCCCGATGGCGTCGGCGCCGCGCATCGCCGAATGAACCACCAGCTCTCCCCGCCCGCAGCCGATATCCAGCACCCGCTGGCCGGGCTCGATACGGGCAAGCTCCAGCGCCTTCTGGAAGCGGGCGCTCAGCTTCCTGCCGCCGGACGCGCGGAACTCCTTGTACCCCTCGCAACTGCTCAGGAAATAGCGGCTATCGTACGTGCTCTGTGGCACGCCGGCATCGATGGGCTCTCCCTCGTCGTCGGCCGGACCCTCACTCACCGTTCAAGAAGTCCTTCATGACCGCTGCCAGCTCGTCGCGGTGCACCATGTAATGCAGCGGATTGGGAGCGACCATCAGCCGGGAGTCCCGTATGGCCTTATGCAGCAGCTCCGCTGAGGCCACTGGGTGCAGCTCATCGTCCGGATGCGCGATGAGCAGCGTCGGCGCGCGGATCTCGCCAATCGGCTCCTTCGAGAGAGCCGGGCCATACACTATCCCCCGAATCGCCGGCACGATCCCTTCCGCCTTCTGCGACAGGAGCCACCCCCGTATCCAGTCGAACAGCGGCGGCGCCGCCTCCTTCACTTGCGGCCACGGCTTCAGGCGGAGGGCGATATCCACCGCCTCCTCCAGACCGAGGCTTTCGATCAGAAGGGCGAGGCCACCGAAAAGAGCCGCGCCGGGTGCCGATTGCTGTTGCCCCACGGGCGGCGGCGATAGAAACACCAGCTTTCGCACCATCTCCGGGTGCTTTAGGGCGAAGACGATCGCCGTGCCCCCTCCCATGGAGCTACCGCTGAGGTAGGCACTCTCGATCCCCAGGTGGCGGAAGAGCTGGTACATATCGTCAGCCAGCGATTCCCACACATAGTCTCCCTGGTCCGTCGTGCAGCCGGACTCGCCGTGAGCCCGCGCGTCGAAAGTCACCACGGTGAACTCCTCGAAGAGAGGCTGGGGCACCTCTCCCAGGAGCTGCATCATCGCGACGCTGCTCAGCAAACCGTGCGCAACCACCAGCGGCGGCCCCTTCCCCTGGACCTCGTAGTGCATCTGGAATCCGTTTATGTCTGCGAAAGGCATCTTGCCTCCCTACAAGTGGGCGAGCAAACCGCCGTCCACGAAGATCGTCCTGCCGGTAATGTAGCCCGCGGAGTCCGACGCAAGATAAACCGCGAGCGGCCCAATCTCGTCCGTCCGGCCCGCCCTCCGCATCGGTATATAGCGAAGCAGCCGGTTCGTCTCCGGATTCGGGTCGCCTAGTCCCGGCGTGTCCTCCATCCAAGCCGGCGCGATGCAGTTGACCGTAACCCCGTGCGCCGCCCACTCCTGCGCCAGCGCCCGCGTCATGTTCAGTAGGCCGCCCTTTGCCGCGCAGTAAGCGGAGCTGTTCGGGAGGCCCCTCTCGCCGAGACCGGACGCCAGGTTGATGATCCGGCCGCCCCCCTGCCCGACCATCTGCGGCCCGACGGCGCGACAGGCGAAGAACGCGCTGCTCAGGTTGACCGTCAGCACGCGCTCCCATTCTGAGTCCGATATTTCCTCCGCCGGCTTGGCCAGAAACAGGTCGGCGCAGTTCACCAGAATATCGATCCTGCCCAGCTCCGACGTCACTTTCCCCACGACGGCTTTTACCTCGCCCGACGCCGTCGCGTCCAGCCGGCGCGCCTCTGCTTGACGACCCTTCGCCGCCAGCTCCCGCGCCGTCTCCCCGACGGCCGCCGTGTCGCCGTCGCTGTTGCTGGCGGACGCAATCGCGACCTCCGCGCCCGCCTCGGCGAGCGCCAGGGCGATCGCCCGCCCAGCGCTGGACCCCGCGCCGATGACCAGCGCCTTCTTCCCCGTCAAGTCAAAACCCTCAGCCGCCATCGTCTCCTCCTCGCGAGTCTCGGAGCTCTGGAGAAAGCTGTAAAGCACGGTTCGCGGCCGCTCTCCCCGAGCGCGCGCGACAGACGTGAGCCATCATATCACTGTCTCAGAGAATGACGAAGAGGTCGCTGCTCGCGGCGCGCCCTAGCGGTCGATGAAGCCGACCACGTTCACGTAGTAGCCACTCCCGATGAAGGAACCATTCAGGTAGATGTCGACCGGCTGCTCGCTTCCCTTCTGGTCTGAACAGTAGGTGGAGTGGCTGATTTCGCCAGAGCAGCGCAACTGGACGTTCCGCTGGCCATACCAGCGCTCATGCACCGCCTCGATTCCCGCAACCGGTTCCGGCGGCGAACCGTCAACCCTCAGCAGATACCACCGTTCGCTGGCGGGGTCCTGTTCCAGGTACCCAGGCCAATCGCTGCTGGGACGCGGAGAGTAGGTTGAGTAGACAAGCTCCCTGCTGTCAGGAGACCATTCCCCCGGCATGAACAGCAGACCT
>JBEKDP010000100.1:0-6787 GCA_050014295.1 Dehalococcoidia bacterium
CAAGAACTCGATCTGGCCGTTCAACTTCGGCCTCTCTTGCTGCTACGTCGAGATGGCTACGAGCCTGACCAGCAAGTATGACCTCGCCCGCTTCGGCTCGGAGGTGATCAGGGGCACGCCGCGCGAGGCGGACCTGATGGTGATCGCTGGCACCGTGTTTCAGAAGATGGCGCCGGTGATCAAGCGGCTCTACGAGCAGATGATGGAGCCGCGCTGGGTGATATCGATGGGGTCGTGCGCGAACTCCGGCGGCATGTACGACATCTATAGCGTCGTGCAGGGGGTGGACAAGTTCTTGCCGGTGGACGTCTACGTGCCGGGCTGCCCGCCCAGGCCGGACGCATTCCTGGAGGGACTGCTGCTGCTCCGCGACGTCGTCGGCAAGGAGAAGCGGCCGCTGAGCTGGGTGGTGGGGCCGCAGGGCGTCGTTCGGCCGCCGGTGCGCTCGATGCGCGATCTGAAGCGCGCCGACAGGCAGAAGGTCGACACTCTTCGACCGCCGGAGGAGGTCTAACGATGACCCAGCCGGCGGCCATGACTGAGGGTCCGGGCGCAGGGATGAGCGCTGAACCAGAGATCGTTGGGGAGCTGCGGCAACTGTTCCCCGACGCCGGCTTGACATGTCAACCTACCCGCGACGGCATCGCAACGGTGTGGGTGCCGAAGGAACAGGTCCGGGACGTCCTTCGCTGCCTGAAGACACAGGTGCGGCGCCCATACAAGACGCTCTACGACCTGACGGCGATAGACGAGCGGCTGCGCACGAACCGCGCCGGTCAGCCTCCGAGCGAATACACAGTGGTCTACCACCTGCTTTCCCACGAGCGGAACGAGGACGTGCGCGTTAAGGTCGCCCTCAGCGGCGAGCGGCCCTCCGTCCCAAGCGCCGTCGGTATCTGGCCGTCGGCGAACTGGTACGAGCGCGAGGTGTGGGACATGTTCGGCGTCGTCTTCGACGGCCATCCCCACCTGGAGCGCATACTGATGCCCCGCACCTGGAAGGGGCACCCGCTCCGCAAGGACCACCCGGCGCGGGCCACGGAGATGGAACCGTTCCGCCTGCCGGACGAGAAGGTCGACGCGGAGCAGCAGGCGCTGCAGTTCCGGCCGGAGGACTGGGGAATGCGCCGCCAGGCCGAGGACACGGACTTCATGTTCCTCAACCTGGGGCCGCAGCACCCGGGCACACACGGCGTGCTGCGCGTGATTCTTCAGCTAGACGGCGAGCAGATCGTCGATGCGGTCCCGGATATCGGCTACCACCATCGCGGCGCCGAGAAGATGGGCGAGCGGCAGTCTTGGCACACCTACATACCGTACACGGACCGCGTCGAGTACCTGGGCGGGGTCATGAACAACCTCCCTTACGTGCTGGCGGTCGAGAAGCTGGCGGGTATCGAGGTGCCGCACCGGGTGAAGGTGATTCGGGTGATGCTGGTCGAGCTCTACCGGATCATGAGTCACCTCGTGTGGTACGGCACATTCGCCGGGGACGTGGGCGCGCTCTCGCCGGTCTTCTTCATGTTCACGGACCGCGAGCGGGCGCTAGGCATGATCGAGGCGTTCTGCGGCGCGCGGATGCACCCCGGCTGGTTCCGCATCGGCGGCGTGGCCCAGGACCTGCCGGACGGCTGGGACAAGATGATGCGCGACTTCCTGGCGTACATGCCCCGCCGGATGGCCGAATACGACAAGCTGGTGATGCAGAACGCCATCTTCAAGGCACGCACTCAGGGAATCGGGGCGTACACCCTTGACGAGGCGATCGACTGGGGCGTGACGGGCCCCGGCCTGCGCGCTTGCGGCTTCAAGTGGGACTTTCGCAAGGAGCGCCCCTACTCAGGGTACGAGCAGTTTGATTTCGAGATCCCGACGGCCGTGCACGGCGACGCTTACGACCGGGCGCTAGTGCGGGTCGAGGAGATACGGCAGAGCCTGCGGATCATCCAGCAGTGCGTGGATAACATGCCATCCGGCCCGTACAAGTCGGACCACCCGCTGACGACGCCGCCCCTCAAGGAATACACGATGAAGGACATCGACACGCTGATCAGGCACTTCCTCAGCGTGAGCTGGGGGCCGGTCATCCCGCCCGGCGAGGCGTTCGTCGGCATCGAGGCGACAAAGGGCAACAATGGCTACTACCTGATCAGCGACGGCAATACGATGCCCTACCGGGTGCGCATCCGCACGCCGACCTTCCCGCACCTGCAGATGCTGCCCTTGATGAGCCAGGGGGCAATGGTGGCCGATGTGCTGGCAATCCTGGGGAGCATTGATTACGTGCTATCGGACGTGGACCGCTGACCGGAGAGGCGATAGGTGCTCAGCGACGAAGAGCGACACGAGATTGAGGCCGAGGTGGCCATCTACGCGCAGAAGCGGGCCGCTTGCATCGAGGCGCTGAAGGTCGTTCAGCAGCACCGCGGCTGGGTATCGGACGAAGCAATCGACGACCTGGCGGAGATGCTGGAGATGAACGCGGCGGAGTTGGACGGCGTCGCCACTTTCTATAACTTGATCTTCCGAAAGCCGGTCGGCAGGCACGTCATCCTTGTCTGTGACAGCGTGAGCTGCTGGATCATGGGCTATGACAACTTGCGCGAGCATTTGAAGTCGCGATTGGGCATCGACCTGGGCGAGACGACGGCGGACGGCCGGTTCACGCTGCTGCCGTCGGTGTGCTTGGGCGCCTGCGACCGCGCGCCGGTGATGATGATCGACGACGACCTCCATCTTGATTTGACGCCGGAGAAGATCGACCAGATCCTCGCCGGGTACGAGTAGAGGAGCAGAATGGCGCCGGAAAGGCCGCTGACCCAGTTCGTACAGCTCGATAAGGGCCCCCGCAGCCTGACGGAGTACGAGTCGACGGGCGGCTACGAGGCGCTGAAGAAGGCGCTGCGGGAGATGACGCCCAAAGAGGTGACCGACGTGGTCACGGAATCGAAGCTGCGGGGCCGCGGCGGCGGCGGCTTTACTACGGGCACGAAGTGGTGTTTCGTTCCTCTGGGCGAGGACGCGCCTCACCCGAAGTACCTGGTCGCCAACGGTGACGAGATGGAGCCCGGCACGTTCAAGGACCGGCTGCTGATCGAGGGCGACCCGCACGAGCTGATCGAGGGGATGATCATCGCCTCGTACGCACTGGAGGCGGACGCCGCCTACATCTTCCTTCGCTGGGAGTACAGGGAGGGAGCGGCGACACTGAGAAAAGCCATCGCCGAGGCATATCACAAGGGCTACCTGGGCAAGAACATCCTGGGGTCAGGCTACAGCCTCAACCTCTATCTGCACACGAGCGCCGGCCGCTACATTTGCGGCGAGGAGATGGCGCTGATCAACTCGCTGGAGGGGAAGCGGGCAAACCCGCGCGCGAAACCGCCTTTCCCGCCGGTCGTGGGCCTGTGGGGCAAATCGACGACCGTGAACAACGTCGAGACGCTCTGCAACGTCTCGCACATTGTGAAAAACGGCGCCGAGTGGTTCCGCGGCTTGAGCCTCTCTGAGGACGGCGGCACCAAGCTCTACGGCGCGAGCGGCCGGGTGAAGAAGCCGGGCATTTGGGAGCTCCCTATGGGCACGACGGCGAGGGAGATCATCGAGGAGCACGCGGGCGGAATGCAGGACGGCTACCGCCTGCGCGCCGTGATCCCCGGCGGTGCCTCCACGGAGTTCATCCTGGAAGAGAAGCTGGACGTGAAGATGGACTTCGCGTCGGTGGCGGCGGTCCGCAGCCGGCTGGGCACGGGGACGATGATCGTGCTCGACGACAAGACGTGCCCGGTGGGCATGGTGCACAACCTGGAGCACTTCTTCGCGCAGGAGTCGTGCGGCTGGTGCACGCCCTGCTGGGCCGGGCTGCAGTGGGCAGAGCAGATCCTGAAGGGAATCGAGGACGGCGAGGGCAGGCCCGGGGACATCGAGATACTGGAATCGACCGCACGGAAGCTCGCGCCGGGAAACACGTTCTGCGCGCTGGCGCCGGGCGCGGTTGAGCCGCTGCAAAGCGCGATCTGGTACTTCCGAGACGATTTCGAGCGGCACATCCGCGAGCAGCGGTGTACGTGGAGATAGGGAATGGCGAAGATCATCGTCGATAACCAGGTCTATGAGGTGAAGGACGGGCAGAACCTCCTCTCGGCGGTGCTATCCGTCGGTCTCGACCTGCCGTACTTCTGCTGGCACCCGGCGATGGGCTCGGTCGGGGCATGCCGCCAGTGCGCGGTCAAGCAGTTCCGCGACGACAACGACACGCAAGGCAAGCTGGTCATGGCCTGCATGACGCCGGCGGCGGAGGGCACGCGCATCTCCATCGACGACAAGGACGCGCGCGATTTCCGCGTCAGCGTCGCGGAATGGCTGGTGCTCAACCACCCGCACGACTGCCCGATCTGCGACGAGGGCGGCGAGTGCCATCTGCAGGACATGATCGTGATGACGGGCCACGTCTACCGGCGGACGGCGGGCCGCAAGCGCACGTTCAGGAACCAAGCCCTGGGACCGCTAGTGAACCACGAGATGAACCGGTGCATCCAGTGCTACCGCTGCGTTCGTTTCTACCGCGACTACGCCGACGGGAAGGACTTCGCAGCGTTCGGGAACCGGAACCACGTCTACTTCGGTCGCGCCAGGGACGGCATCCTGGAGAGCGAGTTCAGCGGCAACCTAGTGGAGATCTGCCCCACCGGCGTCTTCAACGACAAGACGCAGAAGGAGCACTACAGCCGCAAGTGGGACCTGCAGACGGCACCTTCGATCTGCGTCCACTGCGGCGTCGGCTGCAACACAATCCCCGGCCAGCGCTACGGGATGCTGCGCCGTGTACGCAACCGCTACAACGGCCAGGTGAACGGCTACTTCCTTTGCGACCGCGGCCGCTACGGCTACGAGTTCGTGAACAGCGAGCGGCGCATGCGGCAGGTCAGCCTCCGTCCGACTGGCGACGCAGAGGCCGCGGTCGCAAGCAAAGAAGACGCGCTCAAGCAGGCCGCCTCACTATTGGCGGGCGAGGCGGGCGTCATCGGCATCGGCTCGCCACGGGCCTCGCTGGAGGCGAACTTCGCCCTGCTGACGCTGGTCGGAGGCGACCGCTTCTTCGCCGGCGTGTCGGAAAACGACCACCGGCTCGCCTCGATGAGCCTCAACATACAACAAAAGGGCCCCGCGCGCTCGCCCTCGCTGGCGGATGTCGGCCAGTGCGACGCGGCGCTCGTCCTGGGTGAGGACGTGACGCAAACGGCGCCCATGCTCGCGCTAGCTCTACGGCAGTCGACGCGCCGCCAACCGTTGAGGCGGGCGACGAAGCTGCAGATCGCGGAATGGGACGACGCCGGCGTGCGCAACGCCATTCAACAGGAGCGAGGCCCGTTGTTCATCGCCACCGCGCAGGCGACGCGGCTGGATGACGTCGCAACAAAGACGCATCGCGCCGCTCCCGACGACGTGGCGCGCCTCGGATTCGCGGTGGCGCAGGCACTGGACCCGCAGGCCACGGCCGTCGCCGGCCTGCCGGACGAGGTCGCTGGCTTGGCCAAAGAGATCGCCGCTGCCCTGAAAGAAGCCGAGAGGCCGGTCGTCGTGTCCGGCGCCGGCTGCGGCAGCGAGTCGGTGCTGCGGGCGGCGGCCAACGTCGCCTGGGCGCTGCGGCGAAGCGGACGGTCGGCAGAGCTATGTCTGGCGACGCCGGAGTGCAACAGCCTGGGGCTGGCGCTCATGGGCGGCGGGAGCCTGGAGGGGGCGTTCGAGACCGTGCGGTCGGGAGGGGCGAGCACGGTCATCATTCTGGAGAACGACCTCTACCGGCGCGCGGACCGGGCAGCGGTCGACGCCTTCTTCGACGCCGCAAAACAGGTCATTGTCATCGATCACACGCAAAGCGCGACGACGTCTCGCGCCGATGTCCTGCTCCCGGCAGCAACGTTCGCGGAGGCGGACGGGACGCTGGTGAACAACGAGGGGCGGGCGCAGCGCTTCTACAGCGTGCTGGCGCCCTGCGACGACATCCAGGAGAGCTGGCGCTGGCTGCGCGACCTGATGGTCGCAGCCGGACGGTCTGACGTGGAGCGCTGGCAGACGCTCGACGACATTGTGGGCGACGTTGCGGCGATGGCCCCCGTGTTCGCGCCGGTGACCAGCGTAGCGCCGCCGGCCAGCTTCCGGATAGAGGGCCTGAAGGTTGCGCGGCAGCCCAGCAGGTTCAGCGGCCGCACGGCGATGTTCGCAAATATCAGCGTCCACGAGCCGCGCCCGCCGCAGGATCCTGATTCCGCGCTCTCCTTCTCGATGGAGGGGTACCAGGGGCAGCAACCGCCGTCGGCGCTCATCCCTCGTATCTGGGCGCCGGGCTGGAACTCAGAGCAGGCGCTGAACAAGTTCCAGGACGAGATCGGCGGGCCTTTGCGCGGCGGCGACCCCGGTTGTCGCCTCATCGAGCCGACGGGAGACGGCGCTCCGTACTTCGCGGAGGTGCCGCCGGCCTTCGAGCCGAGCGCGGGCCGCTGGTTGGTCGTACCCGCGCGCCACATCTTCGGCTCGGAGGAGCTGAGCGCGCCGGCACCCGGCATCGCCGGCCTGGCGCCGCAGCCCTACATCGCCCTGAACCCAGACGATGCCGCCGCTCTCGGCGTGGCGGAGGCGGCCGAGGTCGAGATCGCGGCGGGCGAGCGGTCGCAGCGGCTGTCGGTCAAGCTTATGTCAACTCTGCCGGCGGGCGTGGCGGCAGTGCCCGTCGGTCTGCCCGGCGTGGAGTGGGTCGGGCTACCGGCCTGGTGCACGCTGAAGAACG
>JBEKDP010000101.1:0-6767 GCA_050014295.1 Dehalococcoidia bacterium
AGTACGCCTACCTCATTACCAACATCCTCTCCGACCCCCAGGCGCAGTGCATCACGTTCGGGTGCGGCGGGCTTAACGTGTCGGGCAGGCAGGTGGCGATCAAGACGGGCAGCAGCGAGCCCTACGAGAACAGCACAGCGATAGGCGATACGTGGGCGATGGGCTATACGCCGAACCTTGTGGTGGGGGTTTGGGTGGGCAACGCCGACAACTCGCCGATGTCGACCAACACCCTCAGCACCTCGGTCTCTTGGCCGGCGATGCGCGACTTCATGGTCGACGCTCTCGATGGGGAGCCGGCTTTGGAGTTCCAGCAGCCGCCCGGGGTGGTGAAGGCGGCAGTGTGCGTGCCGTCGTACATGTTGCCCAGCGCGGACTGCGGCCGGACTACGGAGGACCTGTGGGTGGCGGACGCGCTGCCAAAGGAGAAGGACGATTGGTGGAAGCCGTTCCAGATCGACATCCGGAACGGTCTTCTGGCGACGGAGATGACGCCGCCACAGTTCATTCAGGACAGGCCTTTCCTCGTGTTGCCCGGCAGTCTGTCGGATGCCGAGCGCACGGCGGCACTGGACGTGGCGAGTGGGCTCGGGCTCCCTCTGGCGCCGTCGGAACGGAGCTCGCCGTCGGACATGCCAGCGTCGATCTCCTCTCCCGCCTGGAACGCGAACGTCGGCGGGGTCGTGACGGTCGTCGGTCGGGCAGCGTCCAACGACTTCGACTCGTATCGCCTGGAGTACGGCGCCGGCGCTTCGCCAACCGACTGGACGGTCATCCAGCAGTCCAGCACGCCGGTCACGGACTCTACTCTCGGATCGTGGGACACGCGGGGGCTGAGCCCGGGCAAGTATACGCTACGGCTGGTGGTCAGCGACCGGACGCGGGGTGAGCTGACAACGCTGGCGACCGTGAACGTGTCGATAGCGGCCGCGGCCACAACCACGCCAAAGCCCAAGACCGCCACGCCGAAGCCGACGATGACACCGATCTGGTAGAGACACACTGCTTTGGACCGAGAAGAGAGTGTAACGACACCTCCAGAGGAACCACCCCCAGCGATAGAGACAAGCAGGGTAATCTTGAGCGGTACGGCCGCTACCGGGTGCCGCGATGGTCGGAGCCGCTGCGCCGGATGGCGCCTGCGACCGGGGATGAGCGAATAAGCTGGTGTCATGGTGATGCCCCCGTCCTTCGGGCAGGCCGTGCGTACACGGGTACAGCCTTCAGGAACAGAAGCAGCTTCGGTCACTGCTCTAGCCGGTATGGGAAGTCAATAACCATCACCCCGGGACGGTTGCTCAAGTATGGTTTCAGGCGCATCATCTCCTGGTTATGCAGGGGCCGCTCCCACCAGTGGCGGGGGACAAAGCCAGGCAGCACAACCGTGATGTCTAATCCCGGCTCGCCCCGCTCCAGCGACCCGACGTATGCCAGCATCGGCGCCACGAATGCCCGATACGGGGACTCGATAATCAGCAGGGGAACGTCCGGGATCATCTCCTCCCAGCGCGCACGGAGCCGCTCTGCTTCTTCACTATCGTCCGTCACGTGCACCGCGGTGACCCTATCGGACAGCTCTCGCGCGAACGCTATGGCGGCCAGGGTCAGCTTGTTGATGGTATCCACTGGCACCAAGACGTGCTCCCGCGCCAGCAGGCGGCCAGCCGGGACCGCTGTTGGGATGCCGGAGGGAAGGACACCCTCCTCAGGGCGCAGCTCCTCGTCGAACCAGTCGTAGTGATGCCGTACTACCGTGAACATCAGGATCAAGGTGAGCATCATCAATGCAGAGATCCAGGCCCCATGGGTCAACTTCGTGGTGGCGACGATCACCGACACGACCCCCGTCGCGGCCGCTCCAATACCGTTAAAGAGCATACTCGTGCGCCATCCCGTGTCCCTTAGCCGCCACCAATGTCTAATCATGCCTAGCTGAGAGAGAGTTATCGAAACGAACACACCGAGCGTGTACAGCGGGATCAGCCTCGTCACGTCTGCACGGAAGGCGACCAGCAGGACGGACGCGACGGCCGCCAGGAGGATGATGCCGTTGGAGAAGGCCAGGCGGTCTCCCTTGAAAGCGAACTGCCGCGGCATGAAATTGTCCTTCGCCAGGATCGCAGAAAGCCGGGGGAAATCCGCGAAGCTGGTGTTGGCGCCCATGAACAGGACTAGCATCGTGGCCGCCTGGTATCCGTAGTACAACGGGTTCTTGCCCAGGATCTCCCTCCCCAGCATCGACACGATCGTCTCGTCTGGCCTCGGCACCAGCCCGAAGCGAGTGGCCAGGAACGCGACGCCTAGGACGAGGAACCCCAGAATGACGGCCTCCCACTGCATCACCGTCCGCGCGTTTTGGCTTTCCGGCGGCTTGAAAGCTGGCACGCCATTCGAGATTGCTTCGACTCCCGTCAACGCCGAGGCGCCGGACGAGAATGCCCGTAACACTAAAAAGAGCGTCAGCCCCTGAACAGCCGCCACTTGCTCCCGCGGCGCGGCCGCGTGCAACAAAGAGCCTGGGGCGTGTCCCGTCACTACCTTGATCAGCCCAACAGTGATCACGGTGCCAAGGCCCAAGACGAAGAAATACGTAGGTGCGGCAAATATGGTGCCCGACTCTCGGATCCCCCTCAGGTTGCCCCAGGTGAGAACCGTCACTCCTGCTAAGGCCAGCGGAACTCGGAAATCTAACAAGCCGGGCACCGCCGAAGTGACAGCGGCCACTCCGGCCGCCATGCTCACCGAGACAGTAAGGGTGTAGTCCACCAGCAACGCCGCCGCCGCCAGCTGTCCCGGCTTTCGTCCCAGGTTCTCGTGCGCCACTATGTAGGAGCCGCCACCGTTTGGATAGGCTCTGATCGTTTGCAGGTAAGAAAGCCTGATGATCCACAGTAGGGCAATGATCGCGCCAGCTATAGGCAGAGCCAGGTACAGGACAGCCGAACCCGCTAGAGCCAGCGCTATCATGATCTCCTCTGGGCCGTAGGCGGCAGAGGACAGGCCGTCCGCAGAGAAGACCCCCAGAGCCTTGACCTTCGTCAACCGCTCGTGGATGGCCCGGGAGGTAGCGAACGGGCTGCCGAGAACCACCCGCTTGAAGGCGGCGAGGTAGCGGCCGAAGGTGCCTGGGGGGAGACTAGCCAGCGGGGTGGCTTCCAGGTAGCCCGGAGCGACGCGCATGAACCTGCGCTGGCGCGGGACAACCCGAAGGTAGTGCCCTCGAGAGGTTCTTCCATAGTGAACCTCGCGCAGCTCGATGTCCTGTTCAGCGGGGCTAGGAGAACCTCGCTCCTGGCGCGGGATTACGATCCGCGTATGGCGTTCGCTTTCGGGGATGACAGGAGCACCTCGCTCCTGACGTGGGATTGCGATCCGCCTGTGGAGGTCGCTTTCGGGGACGGCAGGAGCACCCCGCCCCTGGCGTGGGATTACGATGCGCTTGTGGAGGTCGCTTTCGGGGACGGCAGGAGCATCCCGCCCTTGGCGTGGGATTACGTTGCGCCTGTGGCGATCACTGGGCGCGGCACTCTCTTCTTCTTCGAGCTTCTCTCCCGGACGGAGCGAATCGATACCCTTGCTGCCGCTCCCCGGGCCGCGCCCTCTGGGCCGGCTGATGCGGATAAAGGAGGGACTGCTCTTCTTGTTCATGCGATGGGCTAGACGAAGGCGTACGCCAGCCACGCTATCGCGAGGCTGGCCAGGATCTCGTCCTTATATCATATCCTCGCAGCTAGAGGCAAAGAGCAAAAGGGGCGAACGAAGAATCTTGGGCGCAAGATCATCAAGACACATGATCTGGATTGTGTTTGCTGATCAGCAAAGCAGGCTTTTTCAAAAGAAGGAGTTTGCAGTTTGTTCAAGATACCGTTCCTCATGCGGGAATTCAGCCCCCTCATTGACCTCTCGCCATGAGCAGTGCCACACTCAATGCTGCTGCACTGCGTCGTCGCTTGCGGTACAACGTCGCTACATCTGAATAGCGGCATCGCTTGCAAAAGAACGCCTCTATTAGCGGACGGTGACAGATGAGGATCATTCTCTATACGGGCAAGGGCGGCGTAGGCAAGACGAGCGTGGCGGCGGCGACCGCGTTACGGGCGGCGCAGTTGGGATACCGGACGCTGGTGATGAGCACCGACTCCGCCCACAGCCTCGGCGACAGCTTCGACGTGCCGGTCGGAAGCAAAATCGTGTCCATCGCCGAGAAGCTGGAGGCCCAGGAGTTGGACGTGTTCCAGGAGATCGGCACGCACTGGGGGACGCTGGAGGACTATATCAAGATCGTCATGGCCTGGCGCGGAATCGACGAGGTGCTGGCGGAAGAGATGGCGGTCCTGCCGGGCATGGAGGAGTTGGCCGGCCTGGTGCACCTGATCACGTACTACGAGGAGGGGAACTACGACGTGGTGATCGTCGATTGCGCGCCGACCGGCGAGACGCTGCGTCTGCTTAGCTTCCCCGACGTGATGCGCTGGTGGCTGCATCGCATCTTCCCACTTCAGCGGACGGCAGCGAAGTTCGCGCGGCCGGTCCTGACGCGGATGACGGACCTGCCGTTTCCGGAAGACGACGTGTTCGAGGCGATAAAGGACATGCTGGAGAAGCTGGACAGGATGCGCGGCATACTCACGGACGCCGAGACGTGCTCCGTGCGCCTGGTCCTCAACCCGGAGAAGATGGTGATCAAGGAGGCGCAGCGCACTTTCACGTACCTGAACCTCTACGGCTACGCCAGCGACCTGGTGGTCTGCAACCGGCTCATCCCCCAAGACGTGACGGACCGCTATTTCAACTCCTGGAAGGAGAGCCAGGGGCGCTACTATTCGATGGTGGAGGAGGGGTTCAGCCCGCTGCCGATATTGACGGCGCCGTTGATGCCGCAGGAGGTGGTCGGCCTGGAGATGCTGGAACGGTTCGGGAAGGCGCTCTACGGCGACGAGGACCCGACGCGGGTCTACTTTCGCGGCCAAACGCAGGATATCCGCCCGGAGGACGGCGCCTACGTGCTGACACTGATGCTACCCTTCGCGAGCAAGGACGAGATATCGCTGTCGCAGGTGGGGGACGAGCTGATAGTCCACGTCGGCAACCAGAAGCGCAACCTGATCCTGCCGCGGGTGCTGGTCGGGCTGAAGAGCGAACGTGCTAAACTAGAGGGAGACAAGCTGACTATTCGCTTCGTACGGCCGAAGGGATAGCGGCACCGCAAAGGAGGTTGGCATGGCGGAAAAGCTCTTCGAATGCGAGTGGACCCCGGAGGGGGAATTGGTCTTTCGTCTCAGGAAGCCGGCTAAGCACGTGCTCAACCCGGAAATCCGCGGTCACGTGCTGGAGGCGCGCAAAGAGGTGCTGATGGCGCTGCGCAGCCTCATCGACGTGGCGCTGGAGCGTATGGACGAGAAGGAAAAAGGCACGGGCCGACGCCGCACGCAGATCAAGGTTGAGTAGCGCCGTTCTCCGCGGCCGCAAGAAGCCTGTCCAGATCTCCCTCGTTCGTTATCGTTGAGACGGCGCGGACGAAGTCGCCGAGCGTCGGGCTGCGCTTCCGCAGCTCTTCGAGCTTCGGGCCGATGGGGCTGCTCGACGCGCCGCTGGTGCCGTAGAGGCCGTAGAACGCGAAGTAGGCCTGGTTGATCTTGCGGATGAAGTAGCCGTTCGCCGCCAGGTACTGCCGTTGCTGCTCCATTAGCGCCTCCGCCTCCGATATCTTTCCCTCCGACAGCAGTTGGTCAACGTCCAGACGAAGCTGACGCAGCACCGCGTCCGCATCCACCGCCGGCGTCGGGCTGGGGCCCGGCGTCGGACTGGGGGCCGGCGTCGGCGAGGGCAGCGGATAGCGCTGCGCGACGAGGTCGCCGATCTCCTGCCCGGCAATGTCGGCGACCGTCTCGTTAATCGTCCGCAGGGTGTCGTTCTCGAAGTAGCGAGCGCCCAGCGGATGGAAGAAGAGGTAGTCGTGGAGCCACTCGTGTGAGGCGACGTAGAGGACGTCAAGATAGTTGTCGCTGGGCTCGATAATGGCCGGATAGGCGCCGATCCCGCCCGTCGGCACTACGAGCGCCGAAACAATGTCCGACTTCGCCTCTGCGTCCTGCTCGAGGCGCTCCGCTTCCTTGACGGTCAAGTCGCTGCGGAGGAGCGTCGCCTTCTCCTCGACGATGCGGTCGCGGGGAGAGATGACGAGAACGTAGGGCGGATCGGCGAACTCGAAGTCGACCGGCGGGAAGAGCCAGTGGACGCGTGAAAAGAGCGGAAGCGCCGTCTCCAGGCCCTGCTCCGAGGCGACGGCGCTGATGCGCTCTTCCAGGATACCCTCGACGGCGATCTTCTGCTGGTCTCTTTGAGAGCGCGCCTCCTGCAACTGCTGCTCCAGGGCGTCGGTCTGCGTTGACGTGGCACTCTGCCGGTTGAGCTCGCCCTCCAGCTCAGCGACCCGGCTTTGGAGTGCCAGGTAGCGCTCGATGCGCGCGTCCTTGTCCTGCGGACTGGAGTCGCCCTTGACCAGACGCCCGATTTCGAAAAGCAACTTGTCGGGCAGGTGATACATCTCCCAGCCGGCGAGGTTGTAGTCGTCGGGCGAGAGCGCGAGCCCGCCGACCTCGACGATCTGCCAGCCGGCAACCAGCGACAGGGCGACGAGGAACACTACGCTAAGAAGCGGGAGCGACGGCCGAAGATGGTTCCGCATTCGTCAGGGACCGGATGATAGATTCTTTCTCGAAAGAGCGTGCAGACTCGAACCGGAGTACGAGGATAGCACGCGCCCT
>JBEKDP010000102.1:0-12483 GCA_050014295.1 Dehalococcoidia bacterium
GACCCACCTGGACGTCGGCCGGCCCACCGTCGACATTGAAGGCGTGCTCGTCGCCGAAGACCTCGCTACCCTGCGGCTGTAGCGGCGCCTTGCCGGCTCTTGAACGGCCACCGTCTTCTTCCCCGGAGACTTTCGCTGCTTTACACATTGCAAAGCACCTTAATTCTGTGCGATACTAGTAGCGAAAGCCTTCCCGGTGGGTAAGAGAAAAGGACCCTCTGTGGTTGCCACAAAAGCCCATTCCGTTATAATACTTACTCCGTCTCCCGTATGAGTTCAGATTAGATTCGAGGATCGATTATGGCTGATACACAAGCGGGCAAGAGCTTCCCTTACCCCGGCACCCCCGCGACCAGCGACGGCACCGGCATGATCGTCTGGGTAGAGACGCACATCACCCAGGGGGCCTGCGTCTACCCGATTACGCCGTCCAGCGGCATGGGCGAAGGCTACGCCGATGAGGTCTCCAACGGCGCCAAGAACCTCTGGGGAGAGACCCTCGTCCTGCTGGAGCCAGAGTCTGAGCACAGCTCCGCCTCCGCCTGCGAGGGTTACGCCGTCGCCGGCGGGCGCGTCGTCAACTTCACCTGTGGCCAGGGCCTGATCCTGATGAAGGAGGTCCTCTACACCATCGCCGGAAAGCGTCTGCCGGTCGTGTTCAACATCGGCGCCCGCGCCCTAACGTCCCAATCGCTGAACATTCACTCCGGACACGACGACGTCATGGGCGTCGCCGACGCGGGCTGGGGCATTCTCTTCGCCCGGAACGCCCAGGAGACGGCCGACCTCGATCTGATCGCCCGCCGCGCCGCTGAGGACTCGCGGACGCCGTTCTTCAACTGCCAGGACGGCTTCCTGACGACCCACACCGTCGAAAGCGTCCTTATGCCGGAGCCGGAGCTGATGGAACGCTTCGTCGGGCCGCCCAGCGCCAAGCTGACCAACCTCATCGACCCCCTCCATCCGGTGATGAGCGGCGTCGTCCAGGACATGGACGTCTACATGGTCGGCAAGATCGGCCAGCGCTATTTCTACGACCAGGTGCCCGGCGCCCTTCAGAAGGCGATGGACGAGTACTACGAGTTGACCGGCCGTCGCTATGACATGGTCATGCCCTACCGCCTCGAGGACGCCGAGTTCGCGCTCGTCGGCATGGGCTCCGCCATGGACACCGCCGTCGCCACCGTCGACTACCTTCGAGAGAAGAAGGGGCTGCCGGTAGGCCTGCTTACGGTGACTGCCTTCCGACCCTTCCCCGGGCCGCAAATCGTCAAGGCGCTCCGCCACGTGAAGGCGTTCAGCGTGCTTGAGAAGCTGGACGTCCCGCTCGGGCAGTCGAACCCGCTGACCGCCGAGGTGAAGGCCGCCTTCGCCGACGCCGTCAGCGCCCACCCGGACTACGAGAAGATCGACCGCATTCCGACGATCTACTCCGGGTCCGGCGGCCTCGGCAGCCGCGACGTGCGGCCGGGGCACATTATCGCCATCTTCGAGAACATGCGCGGCGGGAACGGCAAGCGCTTCTTTACCGTGAACGTGAACCACCCGACGGCGCTGCCTCCGGTCGAAGACCCGGACGTCCGCCCGCCGGGATCGTTCTCCATGCGCGGACATTCCGTCGGCGGCTACGGCTCCATCACCACCAACAAGATTATTGCTTCCATCTCTTCCGATCTCTTCGGCCTCAAGGCCCAGGCTTACCCCCGCTACGGGGCGGAAAAGAAGGGGCTCCCCACCAGCTACTACCTGACGCTGGCCAAGGAAATCATTCGCCCCCACTGCGAGACGAAGTTCGTCGACTTCGTCCCCGTCAACGATGTGAACGCCTTCCGCATCGGCAATCCGCTGGCCGGCCTCGCCGAGAACGGCACGGTGTTCATCCAGACGTCGAAGACCGACCCCGCTGAGGTGTGGGCCGACATCCCGGAAAATGCCCGCGCGACGATCCGCGCCAAGAACCTGTCCGTCCTGGCGCTCGACACGGCCAAGATTGCCGAACAGGTGGCCTCACGCCCCGACCTCGTCCAGAGGATGCAGGGCATCGCCCTCCTCGGCGTCTTCCTCCGCGACACGCCCTTCCTCAAGGAGGCGAACGTCAGCAACGACGAGCTGTTCACGCGGATCGAGAAGTCGCTGCGGAAGTACTTCGGCGGCCGCGGCGAGCGGGTGATCCAGGACAACCTGGAATGCGTGCGCCGCGGGTTCAACGACGTGTTCGAGATTCCGCCTGAGGTGAAAGCGAAAGAGCCGCAGGCGCTCGCCGCCGACAAGGCGTCTTGAAAGGTATGAATGAGAATGACTGACGCGCCTACTAAGCAAAAGACCGAGACTGGCTTCCCCGATAAGGAACGCTTTCTAGACCAGGTGCTGGGCGCCTACCGCCACGGCAAGGGCGCGGACGATCTGCCCTCCGACGCCGAGGCCGCGCGCGCCCTCATCCCGCCGGGCACCGCCGCCCTGCGCGACTTCAGCTACATCGCGCCCGAGTTCCCCGCTTTGCTGAACGAGGCCTGCGTGGGCTGCATGGAGTGCGTCACGGCCTGCCCCGATACGGCGATCCTGGCCAAAGTCATCGCCAAGTCCGACCTGGAGAAGGAGCTGGCGGCGGTCGACGACGCGGCCTTCAAGGGGCGCTTACACAAGCGCTTCGCCGAAACGACCAAGTACGCCGGACTCTTCGAGAAGCGCGGCGAGGAGGGCGGCATGTTCGGCCTCTTCGTCGACCCCACGAAGTGCAAGGGCTGCGGCGAGTGCGCCGAGCTCTGCCCGGCGGACGCGCTGGTCATGGCGCGAAAGACGCCGCCGGAGGTCGAGGCGTACAAGCGCGAGGTCGCCTTCTTCCGCACCCTGGCCGACACGCCGGCCAAGTACATCAGCGGCAAAGCGCTCGCCGACATGATGCTCGCCGACCGCTCCCTTCTTTACGTGGGCGGCGCCGGCTCCTGTATGGGCTGCGGCGAGGCCACGTCGATCCGCATGATGCTCGCGGCCACCGGCTTCGTCCACGGGCCGGAGAACGTCGCCATCGTTGCCGCAACCGGCTGCAATAGCGTCTACGCTTCCTCCTATCCCTTCAACCCCTACCTCGTGCCCTGGACAAACTCCCTCTTCGAGAACGCAATCTCCGACGCGATGGGCGTTCGACTGCGCTGGAACCAGATGGGCTGGCAGGAGAAGCGGCTCTGGGCCATCGGCGGCGACGGCGCCATCCTCGATATCGGCTTCGGCGCCCTCTCCCGGCTGCTGGCGTCGGACATGGACGTCAAGGTCCTGATCATGGACACGCAGGTGTATTCCAACACCGGCGGCCAGGCATCGACAGCCACCTACACGGGCCAGGACGCGGAGATGGCGCCGTTCGGCTCGGCGATTCGCGGCAAGCAAGAGCACCGCAAAGAAGTCGGCGTCATCGCCATGATGCACCCGGAGGTCTACGTCGCGCAGACCATCACCTCCGACATCAACCACTTCTACCGCTCGATCATGGGCGCCAACGAGTTCAAGGGGCCGGCCGTCGTCAGCGCCTACTGCACCTGTCAGCCGGAGCACCAGGTCGCCGACAACATGTCGTCGCACCAGTCGCGGCTGGCCAAAGATTCACGCACCTTCCCCATCTTCATCTATGACCCGCGCAACGGCGACAGCATCCACGAGCGGCTCAGCCTGCAGGGGAACCCGGCGGTCAAAGAGGACTGGTACACCAACCCCAAGACGGAGGAGCCGCTGGACTTCATCGCCTTCGCCCGGGGGGAGGGACGTTTCTCCAAGCAGTTCGACAAGGAAGGCAACCCCAGCGAGACGCTCCTCGCGACGCAGCGAGATCGCTTGGCCTACTGGCACTTGCTGCAAGAGCTTGCAGGCCTGCGATAGGGGGTTGCAAACCTGAGACGGCTTGGGTAAAATATAGTTGGGAACTACTTAGTCCGGCTGGTGAACAGCACCCCCTGTTTGCCACGGCGCGATTTCCCCGCCACCAGCATCGCGTCGAGGCTGCCGGTCGGAACGAAGCGGTTTCAACGGGTGCGCTTCCAAAAGAGGCGCACCCTCCCCTTTTATTTGGAGCCCTGTGATTCTGCGATACGGCTCAGCCGCTAGGCGTCGATGCCCAGGGCGGCGAGCACGCCCCGCCAGTCGGTGAAGTCGGGGAACAGGAAGTCCGGCGCCGACGCCCGCAACTGCTCGACGCCGCTGAAGCCCGATGCCACCGCGACCGCCACGGCGCCGTTCGCCCGTGCCGCCTCGACGTCGTGCGCCGTGTCGCCGACGACGTAGACGACGCTCTCGCCCGCTTGCCCCTCGTCGAGATGACGTCGCCGCGCGATAGCCACTAGATCGGCGCGGTTCTCGCTGTCTTCGGCGAAGGCGCCGTCGTCGAAGAACTGCCATAGTCCATAGTAGGACAGCTTCAGCTCGGCGCCCCGCCGGAAGTTGCCCGTCGCCAGGGCCAGCCGCACGTCGTCGCGCCCGTGGAGCGCGGTGAGCAGCTCCCGCACCCCCGGCAGCACCCGGCCGCCCGTCGCCTCCGGTAGCGTATGCTCCAGATGGCCGCAGTAGGCGTCGCGAAAGCGCGCGACCTGCGCGCCGAAGTCGTCGTCCGGCAGCCCGTGCTTGGCGAGCGACGCGCGAAAGATGGCTGTGTCGATGCGGCCCGCCACGTCGACTCCCTCTGTCCCCTTCTCGACGCCGTACAGCTCGCCAAAGGCCAGCGCGAGCGCGCGGATGCCCGCGCCGCCCGTCAGGATCAGCGTGCCGTCGACGTCGAACAGGAAGAGCTTCCGCACGAGCCGCCCCCGCGATTGTTCACGCCGCACGGCCCCCAAGACGGGAGCCGCGCCATCCCCCATTCTACCCGCGACCGCCCTCGGCGACCAGCGACGCCGTGGGGCGTTGCGCCGTCAATCGGCGGATGCGAAACTGGACGCGAAGGCGGAGCATCGAGGCGCAACAGATGACGGCGTTACTGGCGATATTCGGCGGCTCCTTTCTCATCAGCCTCTCCGGCGCGCTGATGCCGGGCCCCCTCTTCACGCTCTCCGTGCGCGAGACGCTGCGCCGCGGCTTCTGGGTCGGGCCGCTGGTGGCGACCGGTCACGCCATGATCGAGCTCGTGATGGTCATCGCCCTGGCGCTCGGCCTCAACGAGTTCCTGGGCGAGGGCAAGGGGACGGCCACCATCGCCATCGTCGGCGGCCTCTTCCTCCTCTGGATGGGCTACCACATGCTGCGCACGGCCCCGCGACAGGAGCTGAACATGACGCAGCCCGTCGATGCTGGAAGCCCGGCGGCGGCGGCGGGCGAGCGACCCGGCGGCAGCTATCGACAGCGGCTCTTCGGCGCGATGGCCGGCACCGACGTCGTCTCCGCTGGCAGCGGCCCCCTATCGATGATGAGCCTTCTCGTGCCGGCGGGCGCCATCGTCAGCGTCGCCAACCCCTACTGGATCATCTGGTGGGCGACCATCGGCATGGCCTACATGAGCGAATCGCTGGACCACGGCGTCGCCGGCGTCGGCTCCTTCTTCACGGCGCACATCCTCTCCGACTTCGTCTGGCTGAGCCTCGTCGCCTTCGCCCTCGTGACGGGCCGGCGCCTGATGAGCCAGCGGGCCTATCGGGGCATCCTCCTCGCCTGCGGCTTCTTCCTGCTCCTGCTCGGCGCGCGCTTCATCTACTCCGGCGTCGACTTCCTGACCTAGCCCCCAGGTCGCCGCTTTCGTTTGTCAATTCCCTGCACTCTCAGTCTTCAGGCTATGGCATCTGAAGTTCAGCCGACGGTACCGGGAGTGCAGAGGCCCCCCTCTGCCGGGGGATTGGGGGTGTCCCCCAGATTCCCGAAAACACCGGGAAAGGGAGACACGAATGTCACCCACCGCGGCAGCGGGAGGGAGCGGGCTTGCCCGCCGCGGCAGCAGGCGCTGCGGGCAGCGTCAGCGCCTGGCCTCCGCCTCCTTTTCGCCGATTAGTCTATTGACGAGCCCTCCCGTCGTGAGCTACAGTTAGGCACCATTTCGGCGTCGCGCCACGAGCGCGGGAAAGGAGCCTCCGATGGCAATGGTAAAAGACCCCGTTTGCGGCATGGAGATCGACAGCGACACGGCGGCAGGCAGCTCCGAGTACGAAGGCGTCACCTACTACTTCTGCGCGGAGTCGTGCAAGCAGGACTTCGACGCCGGCCCCTGGAAGTTCCTGGGCGGCGGGACGGGGCTGAAGGACGCAATGACGGAGCCGGCGAAGGCGATGCCGCCGAAGCCCGCCTCAGCGAAGAAGTGGTGGGAGTTCTGGAAGTAGCGGCTCCGACCCATCGCAGCGGATTCACGAGGTAGGACGTGGGAGGAGTTTTCTACGCCATAAGCGGCGTTGCTACAGCGGGTGTAGCCTTCGTCGGTGGCTTGCTGACCTACTATCTGCGTTTTCGGGCCCAGATTCAGGCCTTAGAACGCGACAAGGTCGCCGTCGAGCGTGAGCGCGCCGAGATGAAGCGTGCAGATGCCAAGGAGTTCTGGGACGCCTTTGACAAGCGGATCGGCATACTGAAGGAGCGCCTTGCGGGAGCGAAGGACGACGAGCGCGAGGCGACGCAGAGCCGATTGTACGACGCGCAGGATGAGTGTGAGAGCACACTGAAGGCCTGGCAGCAGAAGCAGGAATTGGCCGCCCTGGTCCCACGCGAGGCGATCACAGCCGATGCCCCGAAGCTGTCACCGGAGGAAGTCGACAAACTCCGTGCCTTGCTTGCGGGCAGCACCGGGCTGCCAGCCATTCTGCTAACGTCAGATGACTACTTCGTACGGGGCAACGCGTACTGGGAGGCCAGGGAGTACAAAAAAGCACTGGAGGCGTATGGTCGTGCCCTTGAACTCAAACCCAACTATCCGGCAGCGCTGACCAACCGCGGCGCCATTCTCGGCATTATGGGCCGGTACCAAGACGCCGCCACCGACCTTAGCCTGGCCCTCGAACTCGATCCTTGCGACCGCCATGCCCTCAACAACCGCGGCCACGTCCTGACCAGAATGAAGCGCTACGACGACGCGCTGAAGGACTACAACCTCGCATTGGAACTTGAGCCAGATCTCCACTTGGCCTTTTACAATCGAGCCACCGCCCACTCGCTCGCCGGTCGCTTTGAGGAGGCGCTGCCCGACCTCGAGGCAGCAATCAACCGCGACGAGAAGTACCGAGAGATGGCCAGGACAGACGACGACTTCAAGAAGCTGCGGAAGGACCAGCAATACGGCCCGCGGTTCCGGCAGATCGTGGGAAAAGAGGACAATCCTGAGGGCTGAAACCCTGCCCGTCGGCCTGCAGGCCTCAGCCTCTTGCACACCCGACATCCCGCCGCCAGCAGAGAGGGAGTGCAGAGGGCTCTCTGCCTGCCACATCTCCCTTACAGATCGCCCCCCTCCTCTGCTATCATGACCCCATGACGCCGCCCCGATCTTCCGACCCCGTCCGCGGCTGCCCGCCACATCAATCATACGTAAGTACACTTAGCCCCAAATCCCGGATTCGGAAAACGGCCGAAAAAATAAATCGCTTGAATTCAACTGGTCAATCAAACACCGTATCCCATCGAGGCGACCGTGCCCAGGCCTAGCGTCTTCGTCACCCGAGCCCTCCCCGGCGACCCCCTGCCGCCCCTACGGGAGGTCGCCGATGTCGACGTCTGGCCCGACGAGGCGCCGCCGCCCCATGACGAGCTCGTCCGGCGCGCCGCCAACGCCGACGCCCTCCTAACCATGCTCACCGACCCCATCGACACCGCCGTCCTCAACGCCGGCAAGCGCCTGCGCATCGTCGCCACCATGGCCGTCGGCTACGACAACATCGACGTCGCCGCCGCCACGAAGCGCGGCATCCTCGTCACCAACACGCCGGGCGTCCTCACAGAGACCACCGCCGACCTGACCTTCGCCCTGCTCCTGGCCGCCGCGCGTCGCATCGTCGAAGGCGACCACCTCACGCGCACCGGCGGCTGGCGGTCCTGGCA
Source organism: Dehalococcoidia bacterium (assembly GCA_050014295.1). Lineage (GTDB taxonomy): Bacteria > Chloroflexota > Dehalococcoidia > DSTF01 > JALHUB01 > JBEKDP01. Next base: position 7,990 of record JBEKDP010000102.1, read on the forward strand.
CCCCTCGTTCCTCCTCGGCCGGGATGTCCATGGCGCGACGCTGGGCATCGTCGGCCTCGGCCAGATCGGCCTCGCCGTCGCCCGCCGCGCCCGCGGCTTCGGCATGCGCATCCTCTACCACAGCCGGACGCGGCGCCCGCAGGCGGAGGCGGAGCTGGGACTGGAGTTCGTCCCCCTCGACCGGCTGCTCGCGCAGTCGGACTTCGTGACGCTGCACGTCCTCCTGTCGACGCAGACGCGCCACCTCATCGGCGAACGCCAGCTGGCGCTCATGAAGCCGACGGCGATCCTCGTCAACGCCGCCCGCGGTCAGGTGATCGACCAGCGGGCGCTCTACGACGCGCTGAAGCAGCGTCGCATCGCCGCTGCGGCCCTCGACGTGGCGGCGGTCGAGCCGATCCCGCCGGACGACCCCCTTCTGACGCTGGACAACGTCATCATCACGCCGCACATCGGCAGCGCCAGCGTCGCCACCCGCGGCCGCATGGCGGAGATGGCCGTCGAGAGCATCCTGACCGTCTTTCGCGGCGGCATGCCAACTCACTGTCTGAACCCGGAGGCGGTCGCGTCGAAGGGAAGAGGAGCCGCAGAGCGGGGGGAATAGAGGTTTCCCTCCGTTTCTGCTATCATAGGCCATCGACTACTGGACAGGGATGTCTATGGTGCGTCCACTCTCCCAGACAGGCAATCTCTGGCTCGCCGACACGCTGTGGAAGCTGGGGGCAATTGAGTTCGGCGACTTCACGCTGGGCCAGACCGCCGTCCACTCGCCGGTGTACGTCAACCTGCGCCTGCTCATCAGCAAGCCCGCCGCCCTTCAGCGCGCCGCCCGCGTCATCCGCGACGAGGTGAACACCCTCCAGCGGATGCTCAACCCGCAGGTGGCGCCTTTTGGGCTCGTCGCCGGCGTCCCCTTCGGCGGCCTGCACCTGGCGACCGCCTACTCTCTCGTCGCGAAGGTGCCGCTCATCTATCTTCGACCCCAGCGCTCGAGTGTCCGCATCGAAGGACTGCACGAGCGCGGCCAGACGGTCCTCGTCGTCGACGACCTGATAACCGGCGGTCACAGCATCCTCGACACGGCGCAGCGGCTGGCGAAGGCCGGCCTGCAGGTGAAGGATGCCGTCGTCCTCGTCGACCGCCAGCAGGGCGGACGCCGGTTGCTGAAGCAGCACGGCATCAACCTCGTCTCCGTGCTCACGCTGGAGGTCGTCCTCAACTATCTCATGTCGAGTGGCAAGATATCGGAGGAGTCGTATCGGCGTTCGCTCGCCTACCTTCAGGCGAACCGCGTCTGACGCGATGGCGTCGAGGGCCGACAGAAAGACGGAGGCGTGACTCCGTCTTTGCCGTCCTGAAGGTACTCCCTACAGCAGGCGACGGATAGGCTTGCGGCCGGGGCGCGGGTCGTAGTTCGTCTTGAACATCTCGAGCTTGTCGCGCGCGATGAGGTATTTGCCGGCGAAGATGAGGGCGGGCACCTTCTTCTGCTTGATCAGGCGGCGCAGACTCTGGGGGTGGATGCCGAGCTCGCGCGCGGCCTCCACTAGATCCAGGTAGTTGTCGAAAGGCTCACTGACCATGCTCTTCTCCCGGCTAGTAATACGCTAAGACGCGTCAGTAATTCTACCACGCTTGTCAAGGGAGAGGATAGAGAGTGCGGTTGCGGCGGGTGAGTAGAAGGAGAGGGGCCGCCTTCGCGGCGGCCCTCTCAGAAACGATTCTAGTCTGGGTTCGGCGACCCCCCAGGGTAGAGGACCTTGAACACATCCGTCTTGGAGTCCGAGGACGAGAAGCCATAATGCCCCCCGTTCGCCGGGTCGAACTGCTGCAGGGGCGTGACCCACACCTTGTAGACTTCTCCGAAGTTGGGCGTCTGGTCGAAGGGCCACAGTTGCACCGTCGCAGCACCATGGTCGACGTCGTATCCGGTCGCATGTCCACAGCCGCCCGGATCGCCCACACCGGTGATGAGGCCCGACGCGTCCACGTTGAAGACGCGGCACTCAGGGGGATCCGAGGAGAGCAGAGTCGTACCGCTGGGGTCTGTCACCTGGAAGACGTAATCTCCCGCGGGTAGGGCAGCCGCATCCGCGGGCGCATTGGGCCCGGGGCCACCGTCCAAGAATACGTCCCACTGGTACTGGAAGATGTTTGCGTTGACCTCAGTCCCGTCCCCAGTAGTTGTGAACACCGCCCCTGAGGGCGCTCGCGCGAAAGCGGCCGCACTGGACAGGATCAAGCCGGCCACCACCACCAAAACCACTATTGGTCGCTTCATGTCGTCTCCTTCTTGAAATCAGACATCCCGCAGACATGAGTGCGCGCCCAGAACCGAGCGCCCCGAAGTGCGCCGAAGGGGATGGGCTGCAGCCCTCACTGCCATAATCGACGACTATGGAGCTTATCTGTGATTTGGTGGATTCGTCGTGGGCGATTGTCGCTGCTGTCGCCGCACCGCGACCAGTCGCGAGGCGACGGCCATCGCGCCGCAGGCGGCCAGCGCACCGGCGACCAGCAGGACCGCCCATGAGTCACCGCGACCGGCCTCACGCGGCCGACTGCCGGAACCGGTGTTGGGAGCGCCGATGGTGCCCATCGCTGCCGGGCTGCTGCTGCGTGGAGCGGGTGTCGATGCGGGCGTACGGGTCGGGACCGGCGCGGGCACCTCGAAACCAAAGTCGACACCGCTGCGCTGCTCACCTTGTGACAGGGTGACCGGGCCATTCGCGATCCCGTTAGCGTCGGCGGGCGGGTTCACCGGCTTGGAGGGAGGCGGAATCACGCCCGCGACGTAATCCCCTGGGGCCAACTCTGAGAACTCGTAGCGCCCACCCATAACGGATGGGCTGAACCAGCTAGAACCAGAACGAACAGACGCGTATCCCTTTGGCGTCCGCCAGCCCAGACCCATCAGTGGGATACTTGCGACCAGCGGCTCCCCTGGGTCATGAACTCCGCTTTTGTTTGAGTCGAAGTAAAGAAGCCCCGAAAACGAGGCTGTTCCCTCAAGGGGTATTACTTCAATGGAGGTCTCGGCGACGCCTCCGTCAGCAACCTCCACGCGGATTCTCTGGACCCATACGCGCTCGCCGTCGCTGCCGCTGCCGATGTCCGGGGAACAGGCGGTCCATCTCTTGAGGCCGAAATTATCCGGCGGCGCATAGTTCAAGTAGTAGGCTCCGGGCACTAGGTTGGAGAACCGGAAACGCCCGTCCGCGTCGGTCATGGCTTTCGGTAAGTCTACCGGAGCACACTGTGGATTATCAGCGAGATCGGCCTCCAATTTCCAGCCGCCGATGCCCGGCTCCCTCTCATCCGCCACTCCATCGCGATTCTTATCCAGAACCACCCTGCCGGTGATAGTTGCCGTGTGGGGACATGACGGCAGAGTCGCGCCGGCATGGTCAGCCGACAGGGAGGCCGGCGCGAAGAGCAGGAGAATCGGGAACACGCGCACCAGAAACCGAAACATCGCAATCCTCCCGGAACAGACTAGAAGCGACGCCACCTACGAAGTCTTCGTACCAGATACAACGTTCGGGGGCACAAAAGGTTAACGCCCGCGCGTTCGTTGACTGCTAATCACGTCTCGCCCTATACTGACTCGTCACGCCGTCTAGAACGGGAGCGCTTCGCTATGAGCATCGCCAGCGTCATCGACAAGGCCCGCGCAGACAAACGCACCCTCCTCACCGAGGTGGAATCGAAGGACATACTGGAGGAGGCCGGCATTCCTACCGCGCGCGCCCGCCTCGCTACCAGCTCCCCGGAAGCGGCAAAGATCGCCCAGGAGATCGGCTTCCCGGTAGCGCTCAAGGTCATTTCGCCCGACATCAGCCACAAGAGCGACATCGGCGGCGTCAAGCTCGGCCTCAAGACGCCGCACGAGGTGACGGCCGCCTTCGACGAGATCATCGCCGCCGCCAAGAAGGCGCAGCCGAAGGCGAAGGTCGACGGCGTCTCCGTCCAGCAAATGGCCCGCCCCGGCATCGAGGTGATCATGGGGATGACCCAGGACCCTCAGTTCGGCCCCGTGCTCATGTTCGGCCTCGGCGGTATCTTCGTGGAGGTGCTCAAAGACGTCTCCTTCCGCCTCGTGCCGATCAGCGCGCGCGACGCCCGCCAGATGATCGAGGAGATCAAGGGACACCCCCTGCTCGAAGGGTACCGCGGCCAGGAGCCGGCAGACATCGAGGGGCTGGAAAAGCTGCTCCTGCGCCTCTCTGAGTTCATCGAGAAGCATCCGGAGATAAGCGAGCTCGACCTCAACCCCATCTTTGCCTACAGGGACGGGGTGCTGGCCGTCGACGCCCGCATTGTCCTTTCATAGAACGCTCCCTTGGAGCCATCGCGTTCGCCGCGCTCCGAACGCCAGCGCCGGCCGGCCCAAACCTCCGCGACCCGAAGGCAGGCAACAGCCTCCTCGCGGCCGCCAGATCGGAGACCCGACAGCTTGACTGACATCGTGAGCAGGCTGGAGCGAGTTCTCAA
>JBEKDP010000103.1:0-6738 GCA_050014295.1 Dehalococcoidia bacterium
GCCCTCAGCACCGGTGCCCACTTCAAACAACTGAGCGCCACCATCGGCGCTCTTCTCAGCGTGCCCGAGACCCGCGGCGTCATCCTCGCCCTCATCGACCAGAAACGCCGTGACCGCGACCGCTTTCAACAGATCATCGTTGCCGCCGCCAGGCCCATCCCTAACGCCGAGCTTTCCGCCGCAATCTGCCGGAAACTAGAACAGCACCTTGACGAATCTGAATGATCGCCGCGCGAATCTGGGAATTCGCGAAAAAAACAATTGATATCAACCCATCAATCAACCGCCGGCCCCCGTAGGGGCGCACGGCTGTGCGCCCTGCCGCTGCGCAGGTGCCAACCTGCCAAACGCGGGCGCGGCAGCGAATTGGTGCAGGTGCCAACCTGCCTACCTGCCCGCCCGCTCCGCCTCCACCGTCGTCGCGCTGATGCCCGCCTCCCCACGCAGCGCCTCCGCCTTGTCCGTCCGCTCCCACGGCGCGTCGATGTCCTCCCGCCCGAAGTGCCCGTAGCACGCCGTCGGCCGGTAGATGGGGCGCCTCAAGTCCAGACTCCGGATGATCGCCTCCGGCCTCAGGTCGAAGTGCCTCCGCACCAGCTCCAGCATCTCCCCCTCCGGCAGCCGGTTCGTCCCGAACGCCTCGACCGACAGCGATGTCGGGTGCGACACCCCGATGCAGTACGACACCTGTAGCTCGACCCTATCCGCCAGCCCGGCCGCGACCAGGTTCTTCGCCACATACCGCGCCGCGTACGCCCCCGAGCGGTCCACCTTCGTCGGGTCCTTCCCCGAGAAGCAGCCGCCGCCATGCCGCGCGATCCCCCCGTACGTATCCACGATGATCTTCCGACCCGTCAGCCCCGCGTCTCCCATCGGGCCGCCAATCTCGAACCTTCCCGTCGCATTGACGAAGTACTTCGTCTTGTCATCGAGCAGCCGTGCCGGGATCACCTGCCGCACCACCAGCTCCATAATGTCCTTCCGAAGCGTCTCCTGGTCCACCACCGCGTCATGCTGCGCGGCGACCACCACCGCCTCTACCCGCTTCGGCACCCCGTATGCGTACTCCACCGTCACCTGCGACTTCCCGTCCGGCCGAAGGTAGCGCAGAGTCCCCTGCCGGCGCACCTCTGCCAGTTGCCGGCTCAGCCTGTGCGCCAGCGATATCGGCAGGGGCATCATCTCCGGCGTCTCCGTGCACGCAAACCCGACCATCATCCCCTGGTCGCCGGCGCCGCACTCCAGCTCCGGGTCCGCGCACAGCCCCTCGCGCAGCTCCAGCGACCGGTCGACGCCCATCGCGATGTCCCTCGACTGCTCCTTGACCGACACGGCCACGCCGCACGTCTCAAAGTCGAAGCCGTACTCCGCGTGCGTGTACCCGACCTCGCGTATCGTCCTCCTGACGATGGTTGGGATCTCCACGTAGCAACTCGTCGTGATCTCGCCCATGACGACGACCAGGCCCGTCGTGGCCGCGACTTCGCAGGCGACTCTCCCCGCTGGGTCCTCGCCTAGGATCGCATCGAGGATGGCGTCGGAGATCTGGTCACACAGCTTGTCGGGGTGACCCTCGGTTACCGACTCCGAAGTCAGCATGAGGGATGGTGCCTTCAGAAACGTTGTCGACATTCGTAGCTCCTCTCGTAGTTGGCCGCCGGCGGCCTATGTTCCCGACTCCCAGCTCGCCAGATACGCCTCTTGCTCCGCCGTCAGCGCATCGATGGTGATCCCCATCGAGGCGAGCTTGAGTCGCGCAATCTCTTCGTCTATCTCTCGCGGTACCACGTGCACGCCGAGCGGCAGCTTCCGCTCCTGTAGCGCCAGGTACTCGGCGCAGAGCGCCTGGTTTGCGAAGCTCATGTCCATCACGCTTGCCGGGTGGCCCTCGGCCGCCGCCAGGTTGATCAGACGACCCTCTCCGAGCAGGAAGAGGCGGCGACCGTCCGCGAGCCGGAACTCCTCGACGAACGGGCGTATCTGCCGCCGACCTTCCGCCAGCGCCGCCAACGCGCGAGTGTTGATCTCCACGTCGAAGTGGCCGGAGTTCGCGATGACTGCGCCGTCTTTCATCGCCTCCATGTGATGCCGGTCGACGACGTTGATGTCGCCGGTGAGCGTAATGAAGATGTCGCCTATGGGCGCCGCCTCGGCCATCGACATGACCCGGTAGCCGTCCATCGCGGCCTCTAGGGCGCGCACAGGCTTCACCTCGGTGACTATCACCTGCGCGCCCATGCCGCGCGCCCTCAGCGCGACGCCGCGCCCGCACCAGCCGTAGCCGCAGATCACGACGTTCTTCGCCGCCCAGAGGATGTTTGTGGCGCGAGTGACGCCGTCTAGCGTGCTCTGGCCCGTGCCATAGCGATTATCGAAGAGGTGCTTGGTGTCCGCCTCGTTGACCGCGATGATTGGGTAGGCGAGGGCGCTGTCCCGCGCCATGCTCTGCAGGCGGATAACTCCCGTCGTCGTCTCCTCGGTGCCACCGAGAACGTTCGGGATAAGGTCGCGGCGCTCCCGGTGGATCGTCGCCACCAGGTCGGCGCCGTCATCCATCGACATGTGAGGGGCATGCTCTAGCGCCTGATGGATGTGGCGGTAGTAGGTTTCATCGTTCTCGCCTTTCCGGGCGAAGACGGAGATCCCGTACTCAGCGACCAGCGCTGCCGCAACGTCGTCCTGCGTGCTCAGCGGGTTGCTCGCGCACAGGGCTATCTGGGCGCCGCCATCCCTGAGAGTGAGCATCAGATTCGCCGTCTCAGTGGTCACGTGCAAACAGGCGGAAAGCCGCACGCTCTTTAGCGGCCTCTCCATGGCAAACCGCTCGCGGATGAGGCTAATAACTGGCATTTCCCGTGCCGCCCACTCGATGCGTCGCACGCCTTCTTCCGCCAGGCGCAGGTCCTTCACGTCGTAGGGTACAGAGGGCTGTAACGTCATTCTCTCTCGGGTCTCCTTACTAGTAGAGCTCGCAATCCCAACGCGTCGCCGCGGAAGCGACGCGCTCTCGTCCATAGGGGCGGCCGCGCCAGAGCGCGAGCAATCGGCGGAGCAGGCTCGCCAGGCCCAGCAGGTCTCTGCGCGAGACCATGCCTTCGATCAGCCGGCAGTCCTCGCGATAGCCCAGACGGGTGTAGGCTCTCACCGCCGGTTCGTTCTTGGGGTCGACCGTTAGGACAACCTCTGAGCAGGTTCTCAGAAGGGCATCCGTTACTGCGCCGGTGGCTTGAAGGGCGTAGTGATGATTCCGACGGCGGGGATGCGTGAAGACGTTCCCAACGACCGCGATACGGTGACTTGTGGAAATGGCATGGGTGCCGGCCATGGCCACCAGATCGCCGTCCTGGTAAATGCCGAAGTAGACGCCGTCGTCGATCTGATGGGCGCGGTACTGGACCCAGCCGCTCTCGCTCTTGCTCAGACGGTTGATCTCGGGGACGTCTTCCCCGGACAGAGCTCGCAGGCTTACCGTATTCGTCACCTTCGGCGCCAGCGGTGGTGCCTGGCGAAAGCTCTCGCGGTCGACCACGAGCCGCAGCATGGGCTGACTATGCGATACGTGGAAGAAACGTCGCATCACGGGCAAGTGTTCGATCTCGAAAGTAGCAAAGGCGTAGGCCGGGCCAGGATGCGTGCTGAGCAACGCATTTAGGCCAACCTCGTCGCCCAGGGTGAGCAGCGCCCGGCCCAGTCCTCCTCGCGAGTGCATCACTAGGGCTATCCCGCCTTCCCCCTCGGCGAGCCACGATTCCGACCGCCGAAACAAGGGAGGCTCCAGCTGAGCCAGGGCATACGCCGCGTACGTGCGTTTGGGTGCCAGCAGATGCTCTATCTCCGCGGGGTCTCGCAGCCGCCGGATTAGATAGAAGGGGCGCGCCCGCTCGCTGCTCATCGTGCTGCTCCCCTCCGCCATCCCCGCTATCCTCCGAACACCCGCTGGAGCATCCGCACGGCCTGCAGCGTCACCCACTTGCTGGGTTGTCCCTTCTTCTCGATGTCGACCCACATCTTGCCGTTCAGGCTGGTCTCCATCTTCCAGCGACCCAGGTGGTCCTGCTTCGACAGCACCAGCTTGAGAGCGTCCGTCAGCGCCGGCTTGGCGCCGTAGCCCAGCTCCGCCAGGACGCGTAGCGCCTCCAGGACGTCGCTGCCGTAGCTCAATGGGAAGCCGAACTTGAACCAGTTCGAGTTGATTCGTTCCCGGTACGGGTAGTCGGCGACGGCAAGGCTGCGGCTAAGGAGAAGATCGGCCCCCTCGCTGATCGCCGCCTTCACCTCACTCGTTCGCTCCTCCTTCGGGATGGCCGAGAAAGCGAGGAGAGCCTTGATGGCGCCCCAGGCGCAGGGCAGCTTGGCGTTAGCCGGGCACTGGAAATGGCGGCGCTCAATCGACAGGCACAACTGCGTTACCGCCTCCTGCACGCGCGCATCGCTTCCCCAACCTAGGCGGTACAGAGCATGGATCAGATTGCCGTTGAGACACTCGACTGCTGCGCTCGGCACGACATCGGCGGACGCGGAAAAGGCGCCGTTCTTGGCCCGGCTGTGAGCAAGGACGTACTCGCAAGCACGGGCGACCCGCTCGTCGGAGCCGTCGGCGGCGAGATGGGCCAGGAACATGAGCTGCCAGACCGTCCCCTGGTACTTGGGTGAGTAGCCCGCCCCCGGCTTCACCCAGTAGCCGTCCTCATGCTGGGCGGCGAGAATGGCCGGCACCGGCCCCTGCTGCATGATCGCCTGCCTCGCGGTGACCACCTTCTTGTCATCCTCCGGGAGCTCCATGATCGAGCGCAGCGCCAGATAGCGGACGGACGGATTGTCCTCCTCCAGGAGCCAGTCCGTGGGGTCGGAACGCAGATAGTCAGGCCATGCGATCATCCGGGGGATTCCTCTTTTTCGCCCCTTGGCGGCCGGGCCAGAGCAGCCATCGGGCAAGAAAAAAACTTCTCGCGGTGTGAGAAGTTACTCCGAGCCACTCTCATCTCTCCCTCTCTCGAGGGTCGGACTTGGCACCACGTTGGGCGGGCCATCAAGGCGCTCCCAAACTGGTTGCCGGGCTTCGTAGGGCCGGTCCCTCCACCACTCTCGATAAGAGCATTTACCGTATTCAGTTGTTACCTTATCTTAAATTCGACGCTGGGCTAGCGTCAAGCGGCGAGGGCCCTTGCCGCTAGCCCAGCGCTGGTTTCAGGCCATATCAGGAAGGAGCTAACGCACGTGGACTTCGAGCTTTCGGACGCCCATCGCCTTATCCGCCAGACGGCGCGTCTCATCGCGCGAGATCGCGTCGCTCCCCGCGCTGCTGAGATCGATGCCACGGAGCGATTCCCCGACGACGTCTTCGAGGCCTTCCGCGATGCGGGCCTCCTCGGCCTGACCATACCGCAGGCGTATGGCGGAAGCGGCGCCGGCTTCTTGGCCTTGGCGCTGGCCGTGGAGGAAGTCGCCAAGTTCTGCTGCTCCTCCGGCCTCATTCTCCTTCTCACTGCCCTTCCCACCCAGCCGATAGTCCTGGGGGGCAGCGAGGAGCAGAAGCGCAAGTATCTGCCCCTACTTGCCGGCGGCGAGATAAAGGCCGCTTTCGGCCTGACCGAGCCGAACGCCGGCTCCGACGCGGCTGGCATCCAGGCCCGCGCTTTCCGCGACGGCGATGAGTACGTGATAAACGGTGAGAAGGCGTTCATATCCGGAGGGGCGATCGCCGATATTGTGTCCACCTTCGCCAAGACGAACCCCGCAGCCGGGGCGCGAGGGATCTCCGGCTTCATTGTCTCGAAGCACTCCCCCGGCTTCTCCGTCGCCTGCGTAGATGAGAAGATGGGAGTTCGCGGGGTCGCAACCGCGCTGCTCGCTTTTCAGGACTGCCGAGTGCCCGCATCGAACCTGTTGGGCGGCGAGGAGAACCTGGGATTCCGCACCGTGATGGGCACGCTAAACAGCGTACGACCCATCGTGGCCGCGCGCGGTCTCGGCCTCGCTGAAGGCGCCCTATCATATGCCCTCAACTTCGCCCGTCAGCGGGAAGCGTTCGGCGGCCCGATCACGCAGTTGCAGGCAATTCAGTTCATGTTCGCGGAGATGGCTATCCAGATAGAGGCGGCGCGTCTTCTGACCTACCAGGCTGCGTGGCTGGTTGACAAAGGGCGTTTCCAGAAGGGGGACGCCCACCGACTGTCAGTGGCGAAGGCATTCGCGACCGAGATGGCCGTCAAGGTCTCATCCGAAGCGCTACAGGTCCTCGGCGCGCAGGGGTACATGCGGGACCACCCGTTGGAGCGCCACTACCGCGACGCACGCCAACTGATGATCGTGGAAGGAACCAGTCAGATACATCGCGTCATCATCGCGCGGGCTCTTCTGGAAAGCGACCTGGTCTACGACTAGCTTATCTGGCGCCGTCGCCGGAATCCAGGCCGCCATCGTTGAGCGGACGTTCCGCCTGTTGTCCCCAAATCAGCGAGGCGGGCTTGGCGCTGCCGTCGGAGCGAAAAAGGCCCATCTGGTCGTAGAGGTCGAACGGCGGGTTCACCGGCGACGCAGGGTCGCGGCCAGTAAGCCACACGACGAAGGCCATGTTCAAGCGATCGGCCTCCGTCAGCAACCGTCGCAGGAATTCTGCTTGCTGTCCTTCTGTGCCCTGATTCAGGCCGTCTCTTCCCGGGCCTGAAGAGTAGCCAGCGCCCGCAATCGCGATCGGCTTGGTAGTGTAGCTCTGGATCTGGCTGAAGTAGTTGGCCG
>JBEKDP010000104.1:0-6678 GCA_050014295.1 Dehalococcoidia bacterium
CCCGCTATCGTCCCGGCGACATCGAACACGGGGTTGGGTATCGCGGAGAAGACGAACATCGTGATGGAGCCGTGGCGGTGCATCCAGGCCTGCACGAAACGGTAGAAGGCGCGCTCGCGGATGATGGCGCCGCCCCCGTAGCCGGCGGCGTATCCCGTGAACTCGCCTAGCGCCTCCCCTAGGCCGGCCACCAGGCCGACGAGTATCGGCGCGGGTATGCCCAGCACGGGATGAAGCACAGCCCCACCACCGAAGATCGCCGCAATACTCGGCATCGGCAGGAAGATCGACGCTGCCCCAATGAGGCTGATGATGAAGACGCCGACGTAGCCGTAGGTGCTGAGGCCCGTGATGTCCACATCGAAGTAGAAGAAAGCGAGGGCGAAGCACGTGAGAAGAAGGGCAGAGCCTACAAGGAGTGCATAGTCAAGGCGCCAGAGAGAGAGCTTCCTCTCTCTAGCAATCGTAAGGGCCGGCTCGTCCAGGGCCCGTTCGTCCGCGGATTGGGTCATGCCGTTCCATTTGGGATCACAACTGCCGCCTCGTCGCAAGCCTAGCGTCGGGCTGCCGGCAAGTCAAGCCCGGCGTGAGTCGGCACAAGACATTTGTACCCGCTCAAATTGCGGGGGCGGGCCGCATTGGTTATCATAGTAACCACTTCCCTTTCTAGATACCAAAGAGGGATAAGCCGTGCTACATTTGGATCCTATCCTTGCCAGAGTGAGTCGACCGGCCCGCTACACCGGCTTCGAGTGGAACTCCGTCGTCAAGGACTGGGGGAGGACGCCGTTGCGCCTGGCGCTGGCCTATCCGGACTGCTACGACATCGGCATGTCCAACCTCGGGCTGGCCATCCTCTACGATATCCTCAACGCCCAACCGGATGTGCTGGCGGAGCGGGTATACGCCCCCTGGACAGACATGGAAGCGGAAATGCGCGCCAGCGGCACCCCCCTGTTCAGCCTGGAGACGCGCCACCCATTGCGGGATTTCGATGTCATCGGCTTCTCGCTGGGATACGAGTTGACATACACAAACGTGCTGAACATGCTCGATCTGGCCGGCATTCCGGTCTTCGCCGCCGACAGAGACGACCGGATGCCCCTCATCATCGCCGGCGGAGCAGCGGCGTTGAACCCCGAGCCTATGGCCGACTTCATCGACGCCTTTGTCCTCGGCGAGGGAGAGCAAGTCGTGCTGGAGATAGCGGCGCTCCTGCGGGAATGGAAACGCCAGGGCGCGGGTCCGCGCCGGGAGGTCCTGCGCCGGTTGGCGGCAATCGAGGGCGTCTACGTCCCCAGCTTCTACCGTGTCGACTACGCGGGCGACGGGACGATAGGCGCTATCGAGCCGGTCGATCCGGCGGCGCCGCCTTCTGTGCGACGACGCTTCTTAGAGCGACTGCCACCGCCGCCACTGCGGCCGATCGTTCCTTTCCTGCAGACCGTGCACGACCGCGCCGCAATCGAAATTCAGCGCGGTTGCGTCCACGGTTGCCGGTTCTGCCAGGCCGGCATGCTTTACCGACCGCGGCGAGAACGGCCTGCGGCCGAAGTGCTCCAAGCAGCCGAAGCGATCCTGAGCAATACCGGCTACGACGAACTCTCCCTGCTCTCGCTTAGCACCGCTGATCATACGGAGATAGGGCCGATCGTCGACGGCCTGCGACAGCGGTTCGGCGAGCGACTGGCCGTCGCCCTACCCAGCCTGCGCGTCGACAGCTTTTCGGTGCGGCTGGCGACCGCGGCCGCCGGCCCGGGCAGGCACAACATCACCTTCGCTCCCGAGGCGGGAAGCCAGCACTTGCGGAACGTCATCAACAAGCAGACGAGCGACGACGACCTGCTGACCGCAGCAGAAACAGCGTTTAGTCACGGCTGGACAAACGTCAAACTCTATTTCATGTTGGGCCTGCCGACCGAGACGATGGGGGATGTGCAGGGCATCGCTGACCTGGCGGAGGCGGCAAAGGAGGCCGGCCGTCGCGTCCACGCCGGGAGGACGCAGGTCCGCGTAAGCACCTCCAACTTCATCCCGAAGCCTCACACGCCGTTCCAGTGGGCGCCCCAGATGACGGCGGAAGAACTCAACGCCCGGCACGAACACCTCCGACGCTCCCTGAAGCGAAAGGGGATCGCCTTTTCCTGGGAGGACCCGCGGCAGAGTCTACTGGAAGCGGTTCTGTCACGAGGCGACCGCCGGCTCGGCCGCGTCGTCTACCGTGCCTGGCGCGCGGGCGCCCGCTTCGACGCCTGGAACGACCTTGCCGACTGGTCTCGCTGGCAATCGGCGCTCGCCGAAGAGGGGCTAACAGCGTCTTTCTACGCTCATCGGGAGCGCGACCCCTTCGAGACGCTGCCCTGGGCCCACATCGACGTCGGTGTCACGCAGGCCTTCCTCCGCGGCGAGTGGCGAAGGAGCCATAGCGGCGAGACCACCTCGGACTGCCACGAGGCAGGCTGCAACGTCTGCGGCTTACAAGACGCGGGCTCCCCGGCCTGCGCGGCAAAGCTGGCGGCGCTCGCTCAAGCTGGTCAGCGTTGAGCAAAGCGTCTCGCTGCGCTGCTCTAGCGGATGTGTGCCGCCTAGCCATAGATCAGGGCACTGTCAGACCGGACCTAGACCCGGTAGCGATGGCCAATCTGCTGATGGGCCCTATACCGGGGGCTCCAGTTGCACAAGGCTATCGACCCGGAGAGCGTCGACACCGAGCAGGTGTTCAACGTCCTACAATTGCACACGATGACCGGCTAAGAGCGGGCCAATCGCTGGTTTGGACGTCCTCGTCGGCCCGGCGGAAGGGAGTCTGCTCGGCCATTCAGCGAAGCTTTTGACCCCGCCAATGAGAGAGCCCCGGGGGTTCCCGGGGCTCTCTCAAGTCAAGTCGACCTTGCGCTAGTCTTCTTCTGCCTCGTCGTCCGGTTCGGGCTCGTCGGGCTCTGCCAAGAACGTCTGCGGGAACTCGACGGGCGGCTCAGGAGCCTTGTGTTCGTCCGGCAAAGCGCTCTCCAGAGGCTCCAACGGCTCAGCCATCAGGGCCTCGAGGTCCAGCGCGCTCGTTTCCTCTTCTTCAAAGGCCTCGCGCAGCCCGAGCGCGAGCAACTCATCGTCCCGCTCCGCGCCCTCCGGCCTCAGCGGACCTCCCAGGAAGAACTCCCTTACTGGCTCCGGCGGCAACTCGATCTTCGCCCTCGCCGGGATGAGCTTCCCAATGATCACGTTCTCCTTTAGACCCACGAGCCTGTCGGTCATGCCGCTAATGGCAGCCTCCGTAAGCACTCGCGTCGTTTCCTGGAACGAGGCCGCCGCGAGGAAGCTGTCGGTACTGAGGGACGCCTTGGTCACGCCGAGAAGGATTGGGATCGCGGTGGCGGGCTCGCCGCCCTCCGCCAGCACTTTCGCGTTCTCTTCCTCGTAGCGGAAGCGGTCGACCAGCTCTCCCGGCAGGAAGCCCGTGTCGCCGGGGGTGTCGACGCTCACCTTCCGCAGCATCTGGCGGATGATCACCTCGATGTGTTTGTCATTGATGTTCACGCCCTGGGACCGGTAGACCTTCTGGACCTCCTCGACCAAGTAGGTCTGGACCGCCTCCGGGCCGATGATCCGCAACACGTCCTGGGGGTTGAGGGACCCGTCCGTGAGCTTCTGACCGGCGTGCACCCGCTCTCCGTTCTCGATCAGGATTCGGGGCATGGCGGCCACGGGATACTCGCGCTCCTCTTTCTCCTCATATACAATCGACAAGCGCCGTCCCTTCTCGATGTTCACTTGCCCGGCGATGCGGGCGACGACCTGCGTCTCCGCTTCCGCTGCCGGCACGATCGCCGAATCGGGATTCTCTTCGCTTGCCTTGGCTTTCTTGGTCTTCCCTTTCTTCTCCTCAACCGCCGCCAGCACCATTCCCTGATCGACCCAGTCGCCGCTTTCCACGAGGAGCTTGGCACCTTTGGGCAGATCGTAGTGGTCGCTATAGAACTCCGAGCTGGTGACCTTGATCCAGCGCGATTCTCCGTCCTGCACCACCTCGGCGGCGCCATCGATCTCGGAGATTATCGCATGAGCCTTCGGCACCCGCGCCTCGAACAGCTCCTCCACCCGCGGCAGGCCGCTGGTGATGTCGACGCCCGCGACGCCACCCGTGTGGAAGGTCCTCATCGTTAGCTGCGTTCCCGGCTCGCCGATGCTTTGGGCAGCGACGATTCCCACCGCCTCGTTCTCTTCCACCAGCGTGCCGCGCGCGAGGTTGCGCCCGTAGCAGAGCTGGCAGAGACCCATCCTTGCCTGGCAGGTGAGCGGGGAGCGGACGTGGACGCGTTCGATTCCCGCGGCCTCTATTCTCCCCGCCTTGTCCTCGTCGATCTCCTGGTTGCGTTCGACGATTATCTCACCCGTCTGCGGATCAACGACCTCTGAGGCCGCCCTGCGCCCGATTATTCTCTCCCGCAACGACTCCAGGACGGCCTTGTCCAGCGGCTCCGATAGCCATATGCCGGTCTGAGCACCGCAGTCCTCCGCGAGGATGATCACGTCCTGTGCAACGTCTATTAGACGGCGCGTTAGGTAACCGCTGTCAGCGGTTCGCAGGGCCGTGTCGGCGAGACCCTTGCGGGCGCCGTGGGTGGAAATGAAGTACTCCAGGACGGTCAGCCCTTCGCGGAAGCTACTGCGAATCGGCAGGTCGATGATACGACCGGAGGGGTCGCTCATGAGGCCGCGCATGCCGGCCATCTGGCGGATCTGAGCGATGTTACCTTTGGCACCGCTGGACGCCATCAGGTACACAGACCCGTAGCGGTCAAGGCTGTCCTGGATCGCCGTTTGGACCTTGTCCGTGGTCTCGTTCCAGACAGCCACCGCAGCGTTGTAGCGCTCCTGGTCGGTGATTAGACCCATCTCATACTGGTCCTCGATCTCACCGATAAGGGCGTCCGCCTCCTCAAGAAGATGGGCCTTCGCGTCCGGCGTCTTGATGTCGTTGATAGCGATCGTCGTGCCGGACCTCGTGCAGTACTGGAAGCCGACACGCTTGATGCTATCGACGACCTCCGCGGTCCCTTCGCTTCCCAACTCCTTGTGACACTCCGCGACCAACGCCTTGAGCGCCTTTCGATCCATAACCTCGTTGTGAAATCCCAACTCATCGGGCAAGACCTCGTCGAACACGATGCGGCCGACGTTGGTCTTTACGAACTCACCGCCTGTCCTCCGGTCACGTACTTTGATGCCCGCACGCACGTCGACCAGCCTCAACTCGTAGGCCAGTTTCGCCTCCTCAAAGCTGTTGTATATTCCCTGCGGCGGGATGCCTTCAACGTATTCGCCGCGGCTACCGGGCTTGATCATCGTCATGTAGTAGCAGCCGAGCACGATATCCAGCGTGGGAGCAACAGTCGGCTCGCCGCTACTCGGCAGGAGCAGATTGTGCGTGGACAGCATCACCTGCCGCGCCTCGGCCACTGCCTCCCGGGACAGCGGCACGTGTACGGCCATCTGGTCGCCGTCGAAGTCGGCGTTGAAGGCGGCACAGACCAGAGGGTGAATCTGAATTGCGCTCCCCTCAACGAGGACCGGCTCGAACGCCTGGATGCCCAGCCTGTGCAGTGTCGGCGCCCGGTTCAGCAGCACGGGACGAGTCTTGATCACCTCGTCCAGCACGTCCCAAACCTCGGGGCGGCCCCGCTCGACAATGCGTTTGGCGCTCTTGATGTTGTGCGCCATGCCCTTCGACACGAGGCTGTGCATGATAAACGGCTTGAACAACTCCAGAGCCATCCGCTTGGGAAGGCCGCACTGGTGTAGCTTCAACTCCGGTCCGACGACAATAACGGACCGGCCGGAGTAGTCTACTCGCTTGCCGAGCAGGTTCTGCCGGAACCGTCCCTGCTTGCCTTTCAGCATGTCGGATAGGGACTTCAGCTTGTGGTTGCCCTGGCCCGATACAGCCCGTCCACGGCGTCCGTTATCGATTAGCGAGTCCACCGCTTCCTGCAGCATTCGCTTCTCATTGCGAATTATGATCTCCGGCGCTCCCAGGTCGAGGAGCCTCTTCAGCCGGTTGTTGCGATTGATGACGCGACGGTACAGGTCGTTGAGGTCGCTGGTGGCGAAGCGGCCGCCGTCGAGCTGCACCATGGGGCGCAGGTCAGGCGGCAGCACGGGCAGGACGGCGAACACCATCCACTCGGGCTTGTTGCCGCTCTTGCGCAGCGCTTCCACGACGCGAAGCCGCTTGACGGCCTTTTTCCGCCGCTGGCCGCTGCTCGACTGGGTCTCCTGCTGAAGCCTTTCGCCTAGCTTCTCCAACTCGACGCGCTGGAGCATGGCATAGATGGCTTCAGCGCCCATACCCGCCGAGAAAACGTCGCCGAACTTCTCCTCCATCTCGTGATACTTCGCGTCGGTAAGGAGAGTGACCCGATCGTGGGTAATGGGGTCTTTGAGCTCGTCCAGCTCCACCAGCTTCTCGCGGTAGGCGTCCGCCACCGCTTCCCGCTCTTCCTGCATCTTCTTTCGCAGTGGCTCGATCTCCGCCGCGGCAAGGTCCTGCTGTCCCTGGACCGAGGCCTCCGCCTGAAGCTCAAGCTCCGTTCGTTTTTCGGTGAGCTCGCTCTCCACGGCTGAGACCTGCTCGCGCGCGAGCGCCTTGAGGCTCTCCACCGTCTCCGCTGTGACGTCGTC
>JBEKDP010000105.1:0-6672 GCA_050014295.1 Dehalococcoidia bacterium
CAAGTCGCTTCGAGGCTCGGACGCGGACGCTGCCCTCTATTGGCTCGCCCGCATGATCGAGGCCGGCGAAGACCCACTCTTCATCGTGCGGCGGATGGTCATTCTCGCCGCCGAAGACGTCGGCTTAGCCGACCCGCAGGCTCTCATCGTCGCGACCGCCTGCCAGCAAGCGGTGCACTTCGTCGGCATGCCGGAGGGCTACCTGCCGCTGGCCGAGTGCGCGATCTATCTCGCGACCGCTCCCAAGAGCAACTCCGCTCTCGCCGGCTACGAGCGCGCCCTCGCCGACGCCCGCCAGACCCGCAACGACCCCGTGCCGCTTCACCTGCGGAACGCCGTCACCGGGCTGATGCGTGAGATGGGCTACGGGAAGGACTACCGATACGCTCACAGCTATCCCGGGCATCGCGTCGAGCAGGAGCATCTGCCGGAGCGTCTGAAAGGGCACCGTTACTACCAGCCGGGCGAGTTGGGGTGGGAGCATCGAATATGGGAGACTTATGAGCGGCTGCGCCGGCGCCCCCAGGGCGACGGGCCACCATAGCGCGGTCGGAGGCTATCCTCCGGCGTCGTCGGACAACAAGCCGAGCAACTGATGGAGGATGCGCGCGGTGGCGCCCCAAATCGTGTGCCGGCCAAAGCGGTAGAAGTCGAGCTCGACCATCTGCCCATCCAGCTCTCGCGTCTCGTGCGTCACGTTGCCGTCGTCGAGCAGGTGCACCAGCGGCACCTCCAGGATCTCCTCCACCTCGCGCCTGGCGTGCTCGAAAGCGTAGGGAACAGGCGCGGATATGATCCCGACGAAGGGTGATATCACGAAGTTGCTGCCCCTGGAGACGATGTCGTTGAGTTGCCCGACCCGCTCGACGTGCTCGGGGTGCAGGCCGACCTCTTCGAACGTCTCGCGCAGCGCCGTCTGATATAGGTCCGCGTCCGTCGCTTCCCGAGCGCCGCCGGGGAAGCAGATCTCCCCCTTATGATGCTCTACAAGCTCCGTCCGCTTGGTGAACAGAAGACGCGTCTCACCGTCCACGTCGGAGCAGAGAATCAGCACGCCGGCCACCGGACGCCCGTCGGGGTCAATACGGCGCGGTTGATAGCGACCTACCCGCCGTCGAATCGTGTCAAGGCACGATCTCGGCGATGTCATCGTCGTGGAGGGAGAAGTAACGGCGTCATAGTGCGATTGGGCAAGGACATGGCCGGCGAGAGTCTCGGATTCGTTCTGGTGGGCCCGGCAGGATTCGAACCTGCGACCAACCGGTTATGAGCCGGCCGCTCTGCCGCTGAGCTACAGGCCCCCGATGGGATGTCCAGCAGTCATTATACTACTACATCCATTAGATCCTTCTAACCTCTTGAAGCTGCAGGCCACGAGGTACCCCTTCGAATCTCCGGCTTCCGTTGACAGCGCCCGCAACGGCTGGTAAGAATGAACTGCCCTCCAATCCGGAACGCGTTGGATCAGAGACCAACTGTCGAAGGCATGCAAGCAGATGAAAACAGAAGAGACGTGGGAGCTCGCCGCGCGAGTGCTCGGAAACCGTCCGGCGGCGCTCGTCAGCGACATCGATGGCACCGTCAGTCCTATTGCTCCTTCGCCCGCGGAGGCCTACGTTCTGCCGGAGTGCCGCGCGGCCTTGGAGATGCTAGCGAGTCGCCTGGAACTCGTCGCCGTGGTCTCTGGCAGGTCAGCCGAACAGGCGCGCCGCATGGTCGGACTGGACGAGTTGCTGTACGTCGGGAACCATGGGCTCGAACAGTGGGACCGGGCCCGCGGCTACAGGAACATAGCGACGACCTACGAGTCTGAGGCGAAGAGAATCTTCCAGCGACTTCAGGGCGAGGTCGAAAGTATCCAAGGGACGCGCCTTGAGAACAAGGAGACCGTTATCGCCATCCACTATCGCGCCTCAGCGCAGCCGAATGACGCCCGACGGCAGATCCTCGACGCGGCGGCACGCGTGCTTACTGGTACAACGTTCAGGGCCAGCGAAGGTAAGAAGGTTGTAGAGCTCAGACCGCCGATACTGGTGGACAAGGGCAGTGTCGTAGCGAACCTGATTGAGGAGCATCGGCTCAAGACCATCGTCTTCATCGGCGATGACCTGACGGATGTCGACGCTCTCAGGAAGATCAAGGAACTGCGCCGACGGGGGAAGGTCACCGGCCTGAGCCTAGGCGTATCCGGAGACGACACGCCCGCGGAACTGACTGCGGAGGCAGACGCCTTGTTGCCAGGGCCTTCCGCCGTGGCCGCCTTCCTGCTGTCCCTGTCGAAAGCGCTTCTCCCGAACACTGACTGAAGTCCGCTGAAGAGCATGCTGCAAGAAGAATAGGCGGAATACCTGAAGGATGCGTCCCGTGCTGCCGATAATGGAATTAGGCGCGTATCGCGACCGGGACCGTTGCTACGCGCGGTAAGAATCGCCTTCGCAAGGATTGCAGCGTCACCGCACGACGAACCTTCATCCTTATCAGGGCGTAACCGCGGACGAGGGTGTTTCAGGGGAAACCCTTGGGCCCTCTCGACCCCAAACGCATGGACTATCGGGACCTGGACGCGGCGACCTGCCGGTCGGCTGCTGGCCGTCCCGCAGGGAGGAAGATGTTAGCTTCAGTTGCACAGAGTGACCTCGCGTCGAGAAGAAACGAGGGATCGGCTCTACCCATCACCCGGCCACGTCGGATCATTCTGGCCAGCAACCGAGGGCCGCTCGAGTACCACTTGAGCGAAGACGGAGGTCTGATCGCGAGCAGCGGCAATGGCGGTGTCGCCACAGCGCTTACTTCCCTCGTGCCGCTAGGCGATCTCGTATGGGTGGCAAGCGCCATGACCGACGGTGACAGAAGAATGGCCCGCAGCAGCGCCTCGCCTCTGAAAGTCGGGGACAACTGCTGCTATCAGCGTCTTGTCGCTCTTCCCCGGAGCACCTACCACCTCTACTACGGCGTGTTCAGTAATCCGACGCTCTGGTTCTTGCAGCACTCTCTCTGGCGGAACCTGAAGAGACCCCATCTCGACAGGCAGATGCGACGGGCATGGGAGCAGGGCTACCTGCCCGCTAATCGCGCATTTGCCCAAGCGATAGTCGATGAGCTAGACAGGGACCCCTCCCCTGCCTACGTCATGGTCCAAGACTACCATCTATACATGTGCCCGGCCTGCGTTCGGGAGATGGCGCCCGATGTTCTTATGCAGCACTTCATCCACATCCCGTGGCCAGCAGCGGGAGTGTGGGAGCAACTACCACGCGAGTTTGTCCAGGCTATCTGCCGCAGCTTGCTCTGCGCCGACCTCGTTGGGTTCCAAACGGAGGTTTCGGCTCGTAATTTCCTGCTCACGTGCAAGCGCTTCTTGTCGGAAGTCACCGTTGACTCGGCGGCCCATTCCGTCGCCAGCGGCAACCGCTGGACGGACGTAAGGGTATATCCGGTGTCAGTGGATGTCGAGCGCTTGGTGAACCAGACGCGCTCACTCGACTTCGCTCGTCACCGCAGACGCTTAGAATCCATGACTTCCAAATACACGATAGTCAAAGTCGACCGCGTGGACCCTAGCAAGAACGTTATCGGCGGCCTTGACGCTTTCAACCTGCTGTTGCGGCAGCACCCGGAGTTGCATGGCGAGGTGAAACTGCTAGCCTTCCTCGTTCCATCGCGGGACTCCGTTCCTGAGTTTCGACGTCATGCGAAACAGGTCTTCCGTAGGATAGAGCAGGTAAACAAGTTGTATGCCCGCCGCGGCTGGAAACCTATCGAGGTGTTCGGAGAGAATAACTACCTGCAGGCCTTGGCCGGCATGAGTCTCTACGACGTGCTACTAGTCAACTCGCTCGCCGATGGCATGAACCTGGTTTCCAAAGAGGGACCTATCGTGCACGAGCGCAATGGGGTGCTGATCTTGTCTACCGAAGTCGGTGCCCATGCCGAATTGTGCGAGGGTGCGCTTTCGGTGGCAGCCACCGACATCGGCGCCACGGCAGATGCACTCTGGCGAGGACTAACAATGCCGGAGGACGAGAAACGGCGGCGGGTGCGCGACTTGAGACAAGTCATCGCCAAGCGGGACCTGCGCGACTGGCTACGCCGCCAGTCGGAGGACTTAGACGGGCTCGCTGGGGAAAGGGACACGAATATAACAGAGGAGGCTCAGCCAACCATACTCGTTGGCCACCCGACTTGCGTGGTCAAGTCGATGGCCGCCTAGCCCTCTTCTCTCCTAGCCCGATGCCACTATCGGGAAGAGACGGTAGCCCCGACGGGGCAACGTTTGCAGCGGACAATCGCTGAGACCCAGCGCCGCGATCTTTCGCTTCAGGTTGCCGATGTGAACCCGAACCACGGCCGGTGCACCTGTCCCGGGGAAGAAGCCCCAGACGTGCTCCAGCAACTCGTCGAGAGAAATCACTGCCCCGGGGCGCGCCACAAAATAGGCGAACAGACGGAATTCGATGGGCGTAAGCACGACCTTCTGGCCGCCGTGCCAGACCTCATGCGTCTCAGTGTCGACCATCAGCGAACCAGCGTGAAGACAGCGGCGTGGACGACCCGCCGCGCGGGACGGCGCCCTGGAGAGCATGAACGACATCCTCTCGATCAGCGCATTGATGTGGAGAGGCCGCGGCAGGCAATCATCCTGTTCGGGACGGAAGGGCGCCAGCGCCGCTGGTTTCGCCCAGCGACCAGCAGGCGGCGACAGGAACAGGACGGGGACACAGGAACGCTCGACATCGGACTGAAGCCAGCCGCAGAACTCGCGCACCACCTGCGCGCCCAGTGACGTGTCCACACAGAAGATATCAACGTTCAACGAAGCAGTCGCTCGAGCGGCTGCCGCCGGGCTCCGGCAGACCGTTATGCTATGCCCTACCCTCCCCAGCGATTCCCTAAGAAGGTCGCAGACTTCCGCGTCGGAGCTTAGCAAGAGGACGTTCGCCAACCTAACACCTTCGGCCCTGGGATCCAGTGTCCGTCTGACAGCGTTATATCGCGCCGGGGCGGCTGCCGCAACAAGCGCGTGCTTCCTTGTTGTGTATTAAACGACCCCTTTGCTACACTTCGGAACGGCAACGGGCCAGGAGCCTCACTGAGGACGGGAGGCATCCGCAAGACCTGAATCAAGAGCGAAGGAGCATACTGTCATGGCTATGGCTTGGATGATCCCAATTGTGGCAGTGGCCACGGTCGCGTTTGCGGCGTTCCTGGCCTGGGACGTCCTCAAGCGCGACGCCGGCACCCCCGCAATGCAAGAGATCGCCGGCATGATCTTTGAGGGTGCGATGGCGTTCCTGAAGCGGCAGTACCGCACCATCGCTATGCTTTCGGTGTTCGTGGCGGTCGCAATCGGCGTGATCGTGGGGTACTTCGATGAGAGCGTCAATCACGGTGTTCTCACCGGAGTCGCCTTCATGATTGGCGCCTTCTGCTCGGGCCTTGCCGGCTTCATTGGCATGTACGTGGCGGTCAAGTCGAACGGCCGCTGCGCGGCTGCGGCAACGAAGAGTCTGCGCGACGCGGTGGAAGTGTCGCTCCGCGGCGGCGCCGTCTCGGGCTTCCTGGTCGTCGGTCTCAGCCTTATCGGTGTGGCGTCACTGTTCGGCTTCTACAGCCGCATCCTTGGCAACGACATGGCCGACACGCCGTTCCTTATCGTCGGCTTCGGCTTCGGCGCCAGCTTCGTCGCTCTGTTCGCGCAGCTCGGCGGCGGAATCTACACGAAGGCTGCGGACGTCGGCGCTGACCTGGTAGGCAAGGTCGAGGCCGGCATTCCTGAGGACGACCCGCGCAACGCCGCGGTGGTCGCCGACCTCGTTGGCGACAACGTTGGCGACTGCGCAGGCCGTGGCGCGGACCTGTTTGAGTCGACGGCGGCCGAGAACATCGGCGCGATGATCCTCGGTGTGGCGATATTCCAGCTTACAGGCAAGCCGGAATGGATCCTCTTCCCACTGGTCCTCCGTGCCTTCGGTATCATTGGCACCGGCGTAGGCATCCTGTCGGTCCCCTTCTTCACGAAGGAGGGCCAAGACCCGATGACGCCTCTCAACTACGGCTACTACGTCGTCACGGCCCTGTCGATCACATTTCTGGCGCTGGTGACCAAGATCATGATGGGCGATCAGTGGCACTGGTTCTTCTTCTGCGGGCTGACAGGCATCGCGACAAGCGTGCTCTTCGTCTACATCACGCAGTACTACACCGCCGGACGCTGGCGGCCGGTCAGGGAGATCGTCGAGGCGTCACGAACGGGTCCGGCGACGAACATCATCGTCGGCACAGCCGTCGGATTCGAGACGACGCTGGTTACGGCCCTCGCCATCGGCACCGCGCTGATTGTCTCCTTCGTGCTCGGTGAGCACTCCAACCTGCCGAACGGCGGCGTGTTCGGGACGGCGGTGGCGACGATGGGCATGCTAATGTCGGCCGCCTACATCCTAGCGATGGACACCTTCGGGCCGATTACCGACAACGCGAACGGCATCATCGAGATGGCCGGCGCTCCGGCAGAGGCGCGTGACATTACGGACGCGCTCGACGCCGTGGGCAACACAACTAAGGCTCTCACGAAGGGCTACGCAATGGCCTCGGCTGGTCTCGCGGCCTTCCTGCTCTTCAGCGCCTACATGGACAAGGTAAAAGAGCACTTCCAGACGGACGCCAACTCGATCT
>JBEKDP010000106.1:0-6643 GCA_050014295.1 Dehalococcoidia bacterium
GGCACAGAAGCCGATGAGCGCGGCAGCCCAGGGAGCAACGAATGCGCAAGGCGCGGTTATGGCGACGAGACCGGCGAGCATGCCGTTACAGGACATGGAAACGTCAGGCTTACCGTAGAGCCATGCCGTCCAGGCCATCGCTGCGGCGGCGCCGAACACCGACGCTGTCGCGGTGTTCTCGATGATCACCGCGATCCGCAGGTCCGTTCCCCCTAGCGTCGAACCAGGGTTGAACCCCATCCAGCCGAACAGCAGGATGAACGTTCCCGTGACAACGAAAGCGACGTTGTGGCCGGGTATCGCGTTCGGCTTGCCGTCTTCGCGGAACTTGCCGATCCGCGGACCGAGCAGCACCGCCAGGGCGAGCGCGCTGAACCCGCCGATGCCGTGGACCACCCCCGAGCCCGCGAAATCGACAACGCCGTGGCCGAGGTTGAACGTGTGTCCGATCTGCGAGAGCCAGCCACCGCCCCACACCCAGTTGCCGTAGAGAGGGTAGAGAATGCCGCCTATCAGCAGTTCGGCGAAAATAAACGTCTTGAAGTTGATCCGCTCGGCGATCGCGCCAACGATGATGTAGCCGGCCGTCTCCATGAACACGACTTCAAAGAAGAACAGTGCGAGCGCACCGACGTCGTAGGTCCCGCCTGACTGCAGGAAAAAGCCGTGCAACCCAAACAAGCCCCAGTGGCTGCTGCCCACAGTGAGCAGCTTGCCGAGGACCATCGCGCCGCCGAGGTTCCCCGGAGCCGACGCGGTTGAGCCGACTCCGCCGAACTGGAGCGCAAAACCGACCGAATAGTAAGCGATCCAGGCGATGACGAACGCCGCGAAGTTCAGCATCATCATGTGGCCGGCGTTCTTCGCGCGCGTCAGGCCGGTTGTCAGCAGCGCGAATCCTGCTTGCATGAACAGCACGAACGCCCCGAGGATCAGCATCCAAGTGAAGTTGATGGATAGCTTCTCGTGGCCGACCTGCGTCGCCAGAGCGCCTATCTCTGACTGCGCGCAGGCCTGCGCTTCCGCCTCGGTCGTCGCCGCCTGGCACTGCTCTGAGAAGGCGCTGCCGCCGTTCCCGGAGAACGTTAGGGCGTTGACCGCGCCGCCCGTCTGCGTGCCGGAGGCATCTCCGCGCGAGAACTGGGAGACCGCCACCAGCACGACAAGCGTGATGACCGATAAGGCGACGAGCTTCTGAATCCCACTCCACTTTCTCATGACTCACCTCTTGTGCTATGCACTATCCAATCGCGTCGTACCGTCCGCAATTGCCTATTGGGCGGCACGCGCGGTCTTTGCTCAGGCGGAGGCCACGCGTCGCTTTCTTGCCAGCAGACCGTAGCCGCGTCCCCGCACCGTGACGATCGTGTAGGGATCTGATGAAGCCAACTTCGCGCGCAGCCGGCATATGGCCACGCGCAGACGGAGGAAACGGTCGGAGTCTCCGGTCGGCCAGAGGTGCTCTTCGATAGCCTGTTGGGGGAGCACGTGCCCCGCCGCGAGGACCAGGAGGCGCAGCAGCTCGAATTCCTGGTAGGTCAACTCCACCTCCTCTCCATCGACGGACACCTGATAGGCCTCCGTGTCGACCGAGAGGTTCCCGGCAAAGAGCGCGGTTGGAGAGTTCGACTCGAACGGACTTGAGATACTCGTCATGTCTTGCACCGTCTCCTGTCCCCCATAGCAACAGCGTAAGGGCGCAATGTGACGCCGCAGTTTCGCTCGTGTAACGAGGTAGTTAAAGCTGGGTTATGAAGACGTGTCAGGCATTGGTGCGGTCGCCGACCACCTGCGGTCTAAGTGTGCGAGCCGTGGGATGGCTGCATCTTCACCATGTACGCGTCACAGGGGGAGTGCAGAGGGCAATCTCCCTTTCGCCGCGGCCCTTTGTCGCACGCGATGGCGCCACGGATTCGAGCGGTTGAAAAGCCGTTGCGGGTCGGCGTGCCTACGTGAGCCAGCCCTTCTCGCGAAGCGCCTCCCAGGCGAGACGAATCTGACGCTCAGTGAAGCGGTGCTTCCGCTCGCTCCAGGCGTACACACGGGTGACGGCGTCGTCTGCTGTTGAAGCACCTTCTCGCTTCGCAACCCAGTGGACGCTCGACAGTAGCTCCAACCCGAAGGGACTCTCGAATCCCTGGACGAGATCAGCTACCTGGTCGAACCGCGACCGAGTCTCCGAATGATCGTCCAGAAACCGTTCTGCGTCTTGAACGGCACCAGGTACCAGTTCGAGCCGCTTCTCCGGATCGTCGCCACCGTCGAAATACCCAGACACAAGATGTCCCTCGACGCTAGTTAGCACATGCCGCAGATTCTCAGCATACGGTCCGTAGGATGCTTTGGCGTATCGTAATCGCAGTTGCTCACCCGCCTCCTGCATGAAGTACATAAGCTTGTGCACCTCAAGCAGGGAGATGAACGGATCCATGAGGCCAGCGAGATACCGGTGCATGAGGCCAACGAGGGCTGCTCGCCCCGCGGTCATCTTCGGCACTTCAGTTGACGTCGCCGCTGTCTCAGGAGCCCCCGTGGGCTCGAAGATGATCGCGTGGACATCCGGCAACTTCTCAAGGGCCGCCTCTATTCGCGGCCGCACATCTGCCCAATTGAGCCCACCGAGGCCGCTCCCAAGCGGCGGGATAGCGATCGACCGAATGCCACGCTGCCGCACTTCACGCACAAGGTCTTCAAGCCCTAATTCGATATCCTCCAGACGGCTCTTGCCTCGCCAGTGACGTTTGGTGGGGAAGTTGATGACGTAGCGAGGGCTCGTAAGGCGACCCGTCTCGAAGATGAACATGCGGCCGGGCTGTACCTCGCCCCGCCTGCAAGCAGCCTCATATGCCTTGAAGTTCTCCGGTAGGGCCTTGCGGAACTGCAGTGAGACGCCTCGCCCGCTGATGCCCACGCAGTTGACCGTGTTCACCAGAGCTTCGACGTCAGCGGAGAGGACATCTCCCTTCGTTATGTGGATCATAAGCAGGGACTCCCTCTCAATAGTACCATTCCGGCCGGACCTCGACAGTAGGCTGGTGCCTGGCAGTGGCCATGATGGCCTCAGCTTGGGTCTGGATACCAGCTGACTTCACTCCAACACGCGAAACCAGGCTCCAAGGGAACGACCCGTGAATCAGGAACTCGGCTTGCTTCCCTTCCTTGACTTCCGCTGAGCCAAAATCGGTGGCCTGGACGGCCACCCAATTGACCTGGTCCAGGTCTGCAAGACTCGCTCGGAACTGGGCATAGTACGCACCCGCATTCGAGAGACTGAACGCCCACCGTCGCTTGTTAAGGCTCGCCCACGCAACCACGTCTCCTAGGTCTGCCTCCAAGTGAACGATAGGTCCCTGGCCACCGCGATACGACAGGTCCGGGTGATTGGCACAATGTATCACGTACAACATGACCGACCGTGGGCAGAAATAGAACGGAACATAGTCACCAACCTTGTCGCCCGGATGGCAGTGGACCGGCAGACGAAGTCGGCGTGCCTTGATGGCGGACATGCCAATAGTGACGGCAGCTCCGCCTTGAGCGGTCATCGTCGCATCTGACAGCAGTCGTCGCTGAGCCGTAATCGGGACGAGGTTGTTCACGTGGGTGATGTGGTAGATCTTCGGCCGGGCGGGCGGCTGCGCCACATTCAGTCTCCCACCTCGCCCTCATCCGCCGCCAAGGCGAGATCCCGATCAGCTTCGTCTCCGCCCTCTAGCAGCATGCTGGCGTCGTCGACTTCCTCCGGCTCCTCCGGCAGTCTCACCGCCACCTCCCGCACGTCCACTTTGCCAGTTACCTGTGGGGCACCAGTATTGCATCCGTATCTGCGTAAGTCAAGTGGCAGGCAGACGGCTGCCACATCCCCCTTAGAGATCCGGCGCCTCCTCTGCTATCATCACCCCATGACGCCGACCCGATTCCGCCGTGCCCCTCGACGCGCCCGCGCCCTATTTCGCCCATTTCCGACCCCATTTCGCGCCTTTTTCCAGATTCGCGTCGCCCTCGCTCAGATTCAGGCGCACCGAAAATAAAAACAATTGATATCAACCGGTCAATCAAACGTCCGCCCGCACCCGATGGGCCATCCCACCTACGTGCGGTCCGGGGCCTGCTGCCTGGGGCGCCTGCGCGGCAAGAAGAGCATGGCCGCCGCCGCCGCAAAGCCCGTCGAGGCCCCCAGCCAGAAGGGCGCCGGCTGCCCGACCACGTCCCAGAGCACGCCTGCCATCACGCTCGCTGCCACCGCCGCCAGCCCGATGCCCGTGTGGTATAGCCCCAGGAACGTCCCCCGACGCTCCTCCGGCGATAGCTCCGCCACCATCGCTCGCGCCATCCCGTCCGTCAGCGCCATATAGATGCCGTAGACCAGGAACAGCGGCCACAGCGCCTTCCCCGTGCCCGTCATAGCGAACCCCATATAGACCAGCCCGTAGACGAAGAAGCCGCCGGTCACCAGCACCCGCTTGCCCACCCTGTCGGCGACGATGCCCGACGGCAGCGACAGCAGGGCGTAGCTGGCGTTATAGACCACGTACATCAGGATGACGACCGTCAGCCCGAGCCCCAGGTCGTGGGCGCGAAGGATCAGGAACGTATCGCTGGAGTTGCCGAGGCCGAACAGCAGGCTGATGCTGAGGAACATCCAGAAGACCGCGTCCGCCCCCGAGAGGTCGATCCGCGCGCCGCCGGCGGAACGGGCTGCCTGGGGCTCGCGTCGCCGCTCCCGCACGAGGCCGATGAGCAACAGGCTGAGAAACCCAGGTACGACGGCCACTAGGAACACAGGTCGCAAGTGGTTCTGGCCGACAATCTCCAGGATACCGAGACCGATGAGCGGGCCGAGGACGGCGCCCCCCGTGTCCGCGGCGCGGTGGAAGCCAAAGGCTCGGCCGTACGCCTCCGGCAGCGTCGAGTCGGCGATGAGAGCGTCGCGCGGCGACGTGCGCACCCCCTTGCCGAATCGGTCCGTCGTCCGCGCGACCAGCACCTGCGGCCAGTGGAAGGCGGTCGCCAGCAGCAGCTTCCCGAACGCGGACAGGCCGTAGCCGGCGGCCACCAGCGGCCGGCGCAGCGCCAGGCGGTCGGAGTACCAGCCGGAGCCCACCTTCATCAGGCTGGCGGTGCCCTCGGCGATCCCCTCAATGACGCCGAGGAAGGCGACGGGTGCGCCAAGAGTGACGGTGAGAAAAATGGGTATCAGCGGGTAGAGCATCTCGCTGGCGACGTCGGTCGCCAGGCTGACCAGCCCCAAGACGAAGACGTTGCGGCTCACCCCCGGGATTGGCGAGGGTTCCCGTCTATCGTCGGGTATCGGATAGTCGCTCTGGTCCATCCGCGTTCGCCCTCTCGGCGCTGGCCTGCGGGTGCTCGTCGATCCTGGCACCGATGAGGGCGGGTTTGCCACCGATGGCGAATCGCAGGGCTAGACCGTGTCCTTGGGCCCTGTCCCGCTGCCAAGGCCTATCATATGTTGGTCAGGCTATTCGTAGCAGGAGGCGACAGACGATGTCAAGGAGGGGTCACGGCCATTGTCAGCGGTCGAACGCGCATCATAGAATAGGCTCATTGGCGGGACGGCGGAGCTCGGCATCGGACTCTCCCGAATCGTGTCTCATCGAAAAGCGCCTGATGTTCTGGTACGAGTCGGTGGTCTGCTTCCTGGGGGCCGATGAATGAGGACGCTTCACCTTGCGCTTTGCGGCCTAGTCGCTATCCCCGCGCTGCTCATGGCGGCCTGCAGCGGCAACGGCGCTGCGTCTCCGGGGACGGCCAGCACGCTGCCAGCGCTGGAGAAGGTCACCTTCATGGCCGGCTTCACGCCTCAAGCGAACCTGCCGTTCGTCGGCGCCTATGTAGCGAAGGAGAAAGGCTTCTTCCAGGAGGAGGGACTTGACGTCGATATCCAACATTCCTCCGGTGGCAGTCAGCACATCCAGCTCCTCATGGCCGGACAGGTGCAATTCACGACCGCAGACGCCGCCACCGTCCTCCAGCGCATCGCCGACCCCGGCCTGCCGCTCGTGTCGATCGCCCTCATCGGCCAGACAGGGCAGCAGGGATGGGTCACGCTTGCTGGCTCTGGTCTGGACGACCCCGCAGACTGGAAGGGTAAGACGGTTGGCTATCGCAACACCGTCCCGCCCGACCTGCTGGCGATCTTAAAGGCGAGGGGCCTCACTCTTGATGACGTCGACGCCGTGAACATCGGGAACCAGCCGCCGCAACTGCTGGTCGAGGGCAGCGTCGACGTCTACCCCGTCTTCCTATCGAACGAGCCGGACATCATCCGGCGCACGCTTGGGAAAGAGGTGAAGGTGTTCCGCGCCGCCGATTACGGTATGCCGACGCTCGGTCTTACGTACGTCACAACGAGAGACTACGCCGACCAGCACGCGGATACGGTCGCGCACTTCCTTGCGGCTGTGATCCGCGGCATCGAGTGGGCGCGCCACAACCGCGACGCGGCGACCGATATCGTGCTTAAGTACGCTCCCGACGAGGACCGCCAGCACGAGCGCTTCATGCTTGACGCGGAACTGCAGGCCGCCGATTCGGGGGTGACGCGTGAGCACGGGCTCGGCTGGCAGACGCAGGAGCAGTGGAGCGCCCTCAACGACGCTCTTCATCAGTACGGCGCGCTAGA
>JBEKDP010000107.1:0-6619 GCA_050014295.1 Dehalococcoidia bacterium
GTCGCCGCTCGGCTCCGCCACGTGCGTCAACTCGGCCCCCTTCCCCTCAAAGCCGGCGAATGTCTCAACGATCTGGGCGTTGATGCCGGGCGTGGCTGCAATGTCCTTGATCTTGCCGTTTAGGATAGGGAGCACCGCGTCCTCGGCAGCCTCGAGAGGCTGGCCTGTGCCGGAGTAAGGATTGGAGCAGTCGAGGACGAGTATCCGGACATCCGGTCCGGCAGCGACCCTGAGCGCTCGGAGGATCGCGGTGAGATTCTGCGACACTTCGTCGATTGTCTGGGCGACGGCAGTGAGGCAGGCCGCATCGGCAACACGGGCGGGCGGTGCGCAAGGCTGGCCCGTCAGCATCAGGTTCCGCAGATCATTGCCGCCGATATCGAGGGTGATTACGAGGACGTTATTGGTGGGATCGCTGTCCTGGTTGCGGAACTCCAACTCAGCCAGGGCCCGAGCGAGCTGCCCTTTGCCGATCATCGTCGCGCTTGTCTCGCCGTTCTCAGCAAGGTCTCGCAGGGAAAGCTGCTTGCCAAGGCCAGACTCCAGAAAGGCCTCGAACAGCGGCACATAACCGGTGGCGCTCGCACTCGACGCGCCCTCGCTCGTGGCGTAGGAGTCGCCCAAGGCAAGGTAGGCCTGTCTTTCAGGGTTGCTGCAGGCCACGGAGACGAGGACGCAGGCCACGAAGGCGCAGAAGACCAAGCAGCGTTTCATGGCATCCACTCCGGCAGCGGCGACATTGACAAATTCACCTTTCAGCCTATGATAGTGGAAAGGCGTGCGGAGAGTAATATAGTTACAAGTGGAGGGCAAGGTCAATGAGCGAGAAGCTGACGATTGAAATCGAGTATTGCACTCCTTGAAACTACACATTGCGAGCCGCCTGGACGGCGGCTGAGATGCTGCTAGAGC
Source organism: Dehalococcoidia bacterium (assembly GCA_050014295.1). GTDB lineage: Bacteria > Chloroflexota > Dehalococcoidia > DSTF01 > JALHUB01 > JBEKDP01. The sequence goes on from JBEKDP010000107.1 coordinate 913, forward strand.
TGGGCCAGCGTGTCGAATCGCTGCGGCTGATCCCGTCAGGCGCGGGCAGATTCGAGGTTACCGTCAACGGGCAGTTGATCTACTCGAAGGCGGCGACCGGCCGGTTCCCGGAGTTGTCGGAGATCCAACAGAAGGTTAGGGGACTGTTGACATAATCTTCCACCGGCCCCGGCGATCCCCTTCACAGTGCACCGCCGTTCGCAGCTTCCGAGCAGGAGGCCGTGACGCGTCTTGCCCAACATTCTGACCCCTGGGGCAAAGCAAGTGATATCTTTCGCGCGCAGGCGCGTTATTATTATCGCTTGATACATGTGTATCGCGCAGGGGGCATTATGGATGAGCGCGACCACTATGAGGTTCTCGGCCTTCATCCCAACGCCGACCACGAGATGGTGGTGAAAGCGTACTGGCATCTGGCGCGCAAGTACAAGGCCGCGCGGGACCAGGATGGCGCCGCCGAGCAGGCTCTCGAGGAGCTGAACTGGAGCTTCGGCGTACTGGGATCGCCGGACAGGCGCCTGGCTTATGACCGCGTTCGCAGGCAGGGGCGGGCGGGCCTGGACGCAGCGGACGAAGACGGCATCTTTGGGAAGCGCGTATCCATCGAGGTCGCGTACTGGTATCTGCCAGCGTGGCAGGCGATGCTCGCCGGCACGGCCACCCTGGCGCTAGCGGTGACGGCGCTCCTCGCGGGCGCGCCGCCGCTGGTCGTTCTGGCGCTGGCCACAGTGAGCGTCGTGGCCGCTGTGCTGGCGCTGCCGACGGAGAAGGCGCTCTCCGCGATAGGCACACGGTGGTCGGCAGGCGACGGGCGAAAGACGACGGCCACGGCATTCGAGCGCTCCACGGCGGCCACTATCGAACGCTGGCGGGAGGGCGACAAGGAGCACGGCGCGACGCCTTCGCTGCTGCACCTCTTCAGGGGAGCCGGCGAGACTCCATACCGACCGCCCTTCAACAGGCCAGCGGAAAAGCCGCCTGAGCATCCCTAGGCGATCCTAGCGACCGATCCTTCCTCAGCCTGTCCCTGAATCACCGACCCCACGATGCTCCGATTGTAGTGGCAGACGACCGTACGCGAGAATCCGCACCGGCCGAGCGGAAGGGCACTTCAAAAGGGGCAGCCGCATCTTCTCGCCAATATGATCGCACTATGGTAGTTATGTAGACCTACGGTTCCCGCAGGGATCGTGGGGTACTACTTGAACGCCGGTCGACGGGCGTTCAAGGAAGCCGTTCCATCGACCGATTATTAATCGGAGAACTAGAAGCGAAGAGTGCGCCGATAAGGGCAAACCCTCCGAAAGGTGGGGGCGCAAAGCCAACGGGCCTACGGTCTCTGTTCCCCGCAGGACGCGAGACACGGCAGCCGGGCTATCGAAGGCACTCTATTTATTGGTTGGCCGGGACACGGCGGCGATCGCCGGCAGAGGAGCCGCCAGGCGGCCGGACAAACGCCCCGAGTGGACGACGAGAGCCTGCGGCGTCGCCTATCGGAGCGGGCCGGCTTGATTTCGTGAAGCCTCGGCGGCAGCGCGAGTACAGGAGGCGCCATGAGAGCGGAGAGTTCGCCCGCGTCCGGCGAACAGCCCGACTCGGCGAAGGAGATGCCGGCCGTCCGCCGAACAGGCGCCGCTCCATCTTATGGTAAGTTGCCTGGGCGCGCCACCGGTATCGCTATCTTCGTCGCGCTGCTCCTCTGGTCGCAGCTCGGATGGCGACTGTTCTCGGCCGGGGTCTTCGCGGTCTCCTGCACAGCCCTTGTCGTTCTGGCAGCGGCCTATACGCTCCTGGTCGCGGTTCGCTCCGGGCGCAGCCGCGTCGAGCTGGAAAGGACCTACTCCGAGCATCTGGAGAGGCTGAGCGAGAACCTGCGGCACATCGCCTATCACGACAGCCTCACGGGTCTCCATAACCATCGCTACTTCCACGAGCAGTTGCCGCACGAGTTCGAGCGCGCGCAGCGGTATGACCACCGCCTTAGCGTGATAATGCTTGACATGGACCACTTCAAGGAGGTCAACGATCGCTACGGCCATCTCATGGGAGACCAACTGCTCACCTTTCTCGGCCGGCTAATCAGCGAGAACATTCGTGCGAGTGACATTGCCGCCCGCTATGGCGGCGATGAGTTTGCGGTCATCCTGCCTGAGACGGACCTGAATTCCGCTCAGGCGACAGCGGACAAGCTCAGGCAGGTGATCTCCGGGCGCAGGGACTGGGGTGGCGGTCTCCTCGTAGGGGTTGCGCTGGACGTTTCCGCCGGCGTCGCGGAGTACCCGACGACGGCAGCGAGCTCGGAGGACCTTCTGCTGCAGGCCGACAGGGCCCTCTATGCCTCCCGCTCTCGTCGGCGGGCGACGCCGACACGACCTTCGCGCGGGCCGAGGGCGCTGCGGGCATGACGTGGGCCCCGCTTTCGGGCCCGCCAGCGGCAGTCGCCGCCGCGGTTGCACGCGACGGGCGCATTCATCACGGGTGTGGACTTATGTCAAGTGCCCTGCCCTGGTACGGCGTTGGCAGGGCTATCGGCTCAGATTGCGGGTCGATTGCGCAGGTGCTAGACTGACCGTTGACAAGCCCGCCTCTAGTCAGGTTGAAAAGGAGCGCTCTTGATGCCTAGAGCCGCCAAATGGTCCATCTTAGGCCTGTTGATAGCGGCCTTAGCCGGCCTTTCGTTCGCCCTTGGCGTGGCGGTGGAGAGGAACCACGGCGGGTCGGGGTCGCAGAGCGCCCAGACGGCGGCGGGAGCGCCGGACTTCGACGCTCTGAACGAGATCTACGGCCTTCTCCAGAAGTACTACGTCGACCCCTCTTCCATTGACGGGCAGACGCTGTCGCAGGCCGCGATCAATGGCATGGTGAAGTCGCTTTCGGACACCGGGACGTACTACATCGACCCGCAGACGTACGCCACCAGCGTGATGCCGTCGGGCACGTTCGAGGGGATTGGCGCCACGGTGGCGGAGCAGAACGGGAAGATCGTCATCACGGCGCCGATTGCGGGGACGCCGGCGGAGCAGGCCGGCATTCTTTCGGGCGATATCATCCTAGAGGTGAACGGCGAGTCGACGGACGGATGGACCGTCGAGAAGGCGGTATCGAGCATCCGCGGGCCGAAGGGCACGGAGGTGACACTGAAGGTGCAACACTCCGACGGCCAGGTGGAGGAGATCACTCTCAAGCGCGACGAGATTGAGGTGGCGAGCGTCTCCCACGACCCACCGATGGGCGCGTTCAAGGACAGCGCCGGCAACGACGTGACCGACCTGGCGTATATCCAGATCCGCGAGTTCACCGCGCTCACTGAGGCCCAGCTCAAGCCGGAGATGGACCGAGTCGCGAGTGGCAACTACAAGGGCCTGATACTGGACTTGAGGAACAACCCCGGCGGCCTTCTCGACACGACGGTGCACGTGGCCGACATGTTCTTGGACAGCGGCACGATCCTTATCCAGGTGGACCGCGACGGGACGGAGAAGACGTTCAGCGCCACGAGCGGCGGCCCGGCGACGACCATCCCGCTGGTGATCCTGGTCAACAAGTTCAGCGCCAGCGGCTCGGAAGTGCTCTCGGCGGCGCTCCACGATAACGGACGGGCGACGCTCATCGGGGAGAATACGTTCGGTAAGGGCACGGTGAACATTCCGCAGCAGCTCAGCGACGATCGGGGCGCCCTCTTCGTGACTATCGCCCGCTGGCTCACGCCGAAGCGGGTGCTAATCGATGGGGTAGGCATCAAGCCGGATATCGCGGTTACCCTTAGCGACGACGACGTGAGCGCCCACCGGGATACGCAGCTCTCCAAGGCCATCGACTTCCTGCGCGGCAACCAGTAGCGGGCGGGCGAAGACGCCGATAGCGGTCATCGCCCTTGAGAGGGAGCCTTATGGCAGAGAAGGTCGTCGCCGTCAACCGCAAGGCCCTCCACGACTATCACATCCTGGAAAGCGTCGAGGCGGGCCTCGTGCTGACCGGCACCGAAATCAAGTCGATCCGCGACGGACGCGTGAACCTGCGCGAGGCGTTCGCGCGCCCCGACGACGGGGAGATGTGGGTCCACAACATTCACATCGCGCAGTACCCGTCCGCCAGCCAGTTCAACCACGAGCCGACACGCAAGCGGAAGCTGCTGCTGCATCGAATGCAGATCGAGGAGTTGACCGCGGCGGTGGGGGAGAAGGGGCTGACGTTGATCCCGCTTCGCCTCTATCTGAAGAACGGGCGCGCGAAGCTGGAGCTGGTTCTGGCACGCGGGCGTCAGGCGCACGACAAGCGGGAGGCTATCGCGAAGCGCGAGGCGGAGCGGCAGATGCATCGGGCGCTAGGCCGGCGGTAGCAGGGCTTCGTCGGATAGGGTATAATAGGTGTGGGGACGAAAGGGTTCGACAGGGAACGGCGGACCTGAGTTGCAAGCCGAGGTGCCATCACCCTCGATAATCAGGTGGCAAAAAAACAACTGGCGAACATCAGTTTGCCTTAGCTGCCTAAATAAGGCAGCTACGTCGCTCTCGGCCTCGCTCTGGTGGGCTGGGAAGCGGCGCCGAAATGCCGGAGTGCGGCGGCGCCCAACGTCGGTAGGGCCCGTCAAAGACTCACCGACTGGCGCGGTGGAATCCGGTCGGCAGGAGCCCAGCGCGCGACATCAAAGAGCCGGCTAAGCTTGTAGGAAACTCAGGGCGTTCTTCTTCTGGACGGGGAGTTCAATTCTCCCCCGTCTCCACCAATGACAATCATCGAGCTGCTCTGCCGTCGGTTGAGAGATCGACGGGATGGGCGGCTCGATTTGGTTATGGAACCCTCCAGCTCAGGCCAAAGGCCGTGCCCTCCCCTTCGGCCTGGTGCAATCCGGCGACGTCACCTAATTCCCGCTGAGAGAGCTCACCACGTCGAAATCTAGGCGGCCTGGCCGCTGATACCGCCCGTCGTCTTCCGAATGAGGCGGCTGAGCAGGACAGATGCTTGAGCGAACAAGGGGATTGACAATCTTCGACAGCGTAGTATATTAGGGGCGCTGGTGGTTCGTCACGGAACCTCTGGGGAGACCTAGCCGTCACGGCGCTGTTAGCCGTCACCCTAGGAGGTGCATAATGCGTCTGTCGATCATAGTCCGCCTTCTGATCTTGCTCCCCGTCGCTGTTCTGCTCTGGATGCCTTCCCCGAGCGTCACAGGCGCAGACCCTCAGCCGAGTCTGGACCTCTCAGGCCACACAATTAGCGGGTGTGTAGCCGAATTCCCGCCGTGCCTCTGCGGACCGGCGTGGCCAGTGACGCTCTTGCCGTTGGGATGGCAATCTCCGGCTGGCTGGTCTTTCGTTTTCGACAATGTGCCTGACGGTGACTATGTGCTTACCGTAGCCCCTGAATACTGCAACCCTTACGGCTGCTGGGTGGACACCCATGTCACTGTGGCCGGCGCTGATGTGACAGCCAATATTTGCATGGTAGACCTGGTGACGCCAACGTCAACACCGACGTCGACCCGTACGCCCGATCCCGCCGCCGTCGGCGGCGTGGCGGAACCACCCGTTTCGAACGATGGGGCGTCGAATGTCGATGCCTCTCTAGCCGTAGACCTGCTGCTGGCCGTGGCGGTGGCTGGAGCCGGTCTGCTCGCGGCGTGCGGGTGGTACGCGAAGGGGCGCTTGGGGCGTCAGCGGCGGTAGGGGCGGCGCGAGACGATGACGCTGGCGGTGGTTAGCGGGCC
>JBEKDP010000108.1:0-6543 GCA_050014295.1 Dehalococcoidia bacterium
AGGAGAGAAGCGAGACAGCCAGGACCCGTTCACGCCGGTGGTGGTAAAGGAGGGCCTGACGCCGGAGGAGGCGTTTGCGCTAAGGGAGATGCAATCGCGGCTGCCGGGGGTACAGGTGATCGTCGACCCGGTGCGGCAGTACACGGCAGGGCCGCTGGTCTCGCTCATCCTGGGCTACGTTGGACAGGTGGCGGACTACGAGTACGCGGACCTGCAGTCGCAGGGGTACGCGATGAACGACCGCGTGGGCAAGACAGGCGTCGAGCTCACGTACGAGTCGATACTGCGCGGGCAGCCGGGCTTCCGGGAGGTGGAGGCGGATGCCGCCGGGCAGGAGATCCAGACGCTGCGCACGGTGGAGGCAAAGCCGGGGAACGGGCTGGTACTGTCGATCGATTTGGACTTGCAGCGGAAGACGACGGAGCTCCTGCAGCAGGCCATGGGGGACTCGACGAACGCCTGCGCGATCGTAATGAGCGTGCGCACGGGCGAGATCCTGTCGATGGTGTCGCTGCCCAGCTACGATAACAACGCGTTCGCGAACATCACGGAGGGCCAGTACCAGTCGTTGCTCGCCGACCCGGCGAGGCCGCTGGTCAATCACTGCATCTCCGACACGTATCCGCCGGGAAGCACGTTCAAGCAGGTTACGGGGACAGGCGCTCTGCAGGAGGGGGTCGCGAACGCCGGCACAACGATCACGAGCCGCGGCTTGATAACCGTGAAGAACGAGTACGACCCGAGCATCGTTTATGTCTTCCCGGACTGGTCGGCACTGGGGACGATGAACTTCTATCAGGGTGTGGCGCAGTCGTCGGACGTGTACTTCTACTACCTCTCGGGCGGTTACTACGAGAACGGGGTGGAGCTGTTCCACGGGATGGGGGCAACGGCGCTGGCAAAGTACGCACGAGCGTACGGCCTGGGCTCGCTGTCAGGGATCGACCTGCCGGGCGAGGCGACTGGGATCGTGCCGGACCCGGACTGGAAGCAGCAGGAGCTGGGAGAGGTGTGGACGATCGGTGACACGTACCATTTTGGAATCGGCCAGGGCTTCTTGACGACAACGCCGCTGCAAATGGCGCGGGTGACGGCCGCTGTCGCCAACGGCGGCGACGTGTTGGTGCCGCGAGTGGTGGACAAGATCGTCGACCCGAACGGGCAGACGGTGCTTTCGTTCCCGACGAAGGTCGCGAGCCATCTTCCGATCAGCGCCGATAATCTCGCCATCTTCCGCGAGGGAATGCGACAGGCGGTGTCCTGGGGGACGGCGAGCACCGCGGCGGTGTCAGGCGTGGCGGTGGCGGGCAAGACGGGGACGGCGGAGTTCGGGCCGGACCTCGGCGGCGGCACGTACGCGAGCCATGCCTGGTTCACGGGATTCGCGCCGGCGGACGATCCGGAGGTGGCGGTGGTGGTGTTCCTGGAGCAGGGCAACGGCGCGAAGAACGCGGCGCCCCTCGCGGGACAGATCCTCAGCTATTACTTCCATCGCTAGGCGAAGACGATGAGCATGAGAGCAGCGAAGGTCAGCTACATCAGGAGCTTCGACTACGTCTTGCTGCTGGCGAGCCTCGCGCTGGTCGGGTACGGCATTCTTCTGATCTACAGCGGCAGTCTCCCCAGCTACAAGAATGCGAGCGCGGTGCTCTCGCACCCGGTGGCGAAGCAGATCGCGTTTGCGATCATCGGGGTGGCGGCGATGCTGGCGCTGTCGCGCATCGACTATCAGATACTGGGGCGGGTGGCGAGCGCGCTCTACGTGGGGGCACTGGGAGCGCTAGCGTTCGTGCTGGTGGTGGGCGCCGCTATATACGGCTCGCGGCGGTGGATCGAGGTGGGGGGGACGCAGGTGCAGCCGTCGGAGATCACGAAGCTGGTGCTGATAATCGTGCTGTCGAAGTACCTGGCGGACCGGCAGGAGCAGATCGGGCAGGTGAAGACGTTCGCGGTGTCACTCCTGATTGTCCTGCTGCCGATGATGCTCGTCTTCGCGGAGCCGGACCTGGGATCGGCGGTGATCTTGTTCGCGATCTGGCTGGCGATAGTGATCGTGGGCGGCGCACGTTCGCGGCACGTGTTGGGGCTCTTCGGCGCGGCGGCAGTGGCGGCGCCGTTCGCGCTGATCGCGCTGATCAACAACTATCAGCGGGAGCGGATCGCGACTTTCCTCGACCCGGGCAAGGACCCGCTCGGGGCGGGCTTCAACACGCTGCAGGCGGAGATCAGCATCGGCTCGGGGAAGATATTCGGCAAGGGGCTGACGCACGGGACGCATACGCAGCTCGACTACCTGCGGACGCAGACGACGGACTATCTCTTCAGCGTGCTGGGGGAAGAGCTGGGCTTCGTGGGGGTGATGGTGCTGTTCGCGCTGTTCCTATTGCTGCTGATGCGCGGGCTGCAGACAGCGTCCTCTTCGCGCGATCCGTTCGGGCGGATGATGGCGACGGGGATCGTCACTTACATCCTGTTCCAGGTGTTCATCAATATCGGGGTGAATATCCGGCTGTTGCCGGTGACGGGGGTGCCCCTGCCGTTCATCAGCCAGGGCGGGAGCTCGCTGGTCACGCTGTTCATCGCGCTCGGCATATTACAAAGCATACGGACGCATAAGAGGCTGCCGGACCGGTAGCAGCCTCCGCCCCTGCACGTCTACGACTCCCCTTCTACAAGCGGCTTTTCCGACGATCCGCCCGGCGGCGGCAGTAGCCGGCCCGCGGGCTCGAGGCGGGCGCGAAGGAGGCTCAGCTCCTGGGCCAGACGACGGCTCTGGTCGGAGAGGCGGGAGATCTCCAGGGAGTAGTGAAAGAGCATGGCGGCGACAAAGGCGAGGGCGATGAAGAATAGAACGGACGGAGCGTAGACGACATCGAGGCGGGCGGCGATCCAGACGGTGATCCCCTCGAAGGAGGCGAGGATGACCATGGCGGCGGCGAGCAGCAGCCAGAGGAGGGAGTACTCCTCGCGCAGACGCCACTTGCGGACGTAGCTAAGCACGACGGCGGCGATGGCGATGGCGACGACGATGACGAAGATGCTGATAGGCCTCGTGGGGATCATGGGTTTCGTCTCCTCTCGTTTCCGATGGGCGGTTTTTCTTTCAAGATGTTCAGAGTCAAGGCGAGACTGACCTTGCTCATGTAGGTCAGGGGTTTGAGGCCGCCGATGGAGGAGGTGCCGGCCTGTCGTTGACGCATGGCGACGGGCACTTCGTGGATCCGCAGGCCCTGGCGGGCGAGAAAGACGATCGACTCCGGCTCCGGGTAATCCGGCGGGTAGTAGGCGGCCAGGTACTCCAGGGCGCGGCGACTGTAGGCGCGGAAGCCGGAGGTACTATCGGTGATCTTGTGGCCGCTGAACAGGGTGCAGAGCTGGGAGAGGACGAAGTTGCCGAAACGTCGGAGGTGGCTGCCCTCGTAGCCGGGCTCAGCAAGATAACGGGAGCCGATAACCATGTCCCAGCCCTCGTTCAGCACAAGGCCGACGAGTAGTTCGATCTGGTCGGGGGGGAACTGGCCGTCGCTGTCGATCTGGACGGCGACGTCGTATCCCTTGTCGAAAGCGTACTTGAAGCCGGTCTGAACGGCACCGCCGATGCCCAGGTTGAAGGAGAGATCGAGCACGGGGTAGCCGAGCGACCGCGCGACGTCGGCGGTGGCGTCGCTCGAGCCGTCGTTGACGACGACGACGTCGAACTGGGGAGCGACCTCGCGCAACTCCGGCAGAACGATGGCCAGGGAAGCCTCCTCATTGTAGGCCGGCACGATGAGCAGCGTTCGAGGGACGTCGGTGGTCACAGGCTACGCCTCCCGGGCATCGGGGCCGTCCTTGGCGAAGCGAAGCAGGTAGAAGACGGCAAGCGGCCGCCAGTTGATGGGGAAGTACTTCCGCTTGCGCAGGGGAAGGTGAGCGCCGACGGTGTTGATGATGTAGTCGCCGTCGTAGTGGTGGTCCCAGGGCTTGGTGTAGCCGACAAGCCGCCGCCCCAGCTCGTAGAAGCGGTTTTCGGAGGGGGCGCTGGCGAGAAGCTCACCACCATCGCTCAGCAGCCGCCGCAACTCCGCGGCGAGCTTGCCCAGCTCCAGTATGTGCTCCAGGACGGAAGCGGCGGTGATCGTGTCGAAGTGGCCGTCGGGGAGACCCTGCTCGAAGATGTCGCCGGCTATCACGCGGACGTTGGTCAGGCCGTAGAGGCGCACGACCTCGGCGGCCATGTCGGCGTGGAGGTCGATGCAGACGACTTCGTCGAAGCGCTTGCTGAGGGTCGGCAGAAGCACGCCGTTGCCGCCGCCGAAGTCGAGGGCGCGCCGACGATGGGTGCCCTGGGAGAGGGCGAGCATGCCCTGATGGCTGCGCCAGAAGAGCTCCCCTACCAGCCGGTTGCGATGGGTGTAGACGGTCGGAGTGTCGGTGGTGCCGTGCGCGGCGAGCAGGTCTTTCATTACCCGCCGGTCGATCCTCTGCATGATTGGCGACCTCTGCTGCTGAACCGTCGCTTCACTCACGGCGCTCACCCACTCGCTTCGGCTGCCGGCGGGCGCTTCGCCCAGTCGCGAACTCTCTCGCCGATCGAGATGAGGGACGCGGCAGCGAGGATGGAGAGCGCGGGAATGAGGGCGGAATGGAAGCGCTCCTCACCGATGAATACGAACCCGAACAGGACTGAATAATAGAGGATGAGAGCCAGGATAAGCAATTTCTTGGGGTCGCGGAGGGAGAACCACAGCGGGGCGCCAAGGGCAGCGGCCGCGATGGCGAGGTAGTAGTAGACGTTGGCGACGTTGCTCAAGCGGTCTTCCGCCGTCTGGTCCAGGGCCGGCCTGTAGACCTGGACGAGGAGGAGCGGACGGCTGTCCTCCCGATAGAAGTAACGCAGCTTCTCGGGGATTAGTTGCAGCTCTTTGCCCGGATTGTGCACTGCGAAGCTGACGGCCTGGTGGATCTCCTCTCGGTATATCTTGACCTCGCGCTCCGGGTTGAGCAAATAGGAGTACTTCTCGTTGAGGGCGAGACCGGGAACGAAGGAGCCGATGCCGTTCGCGCCGGACCAGTGGCCTGCCAGCAGGTTGTCGGCGGAGCCGGTGGAGACTGCGACAGGGTAGCCCAGAACGACCCAGTTGCGGATCGTCCAGGGAAGCAGGGCGACGGCGACGGCGGCGAAGGTGATCGCGCCGTAACGCAGCGCCTTGCCGAGGGAGTGATGCGCCAGCGCCCAAACGGCGATGAGGACAAGGGGAAAGAGAAGCATCTCGCCGCGAATAAGGGAGGCGGCGCCGAGGAGGAGGCCGAGCAGGGCGGCCGCCTGCCAGGAGATCGACCGGATGGTGAAACGAAGGACGAGATACAGGAAGAGCATCGCGAAGAAGGTCCAGGTCACTTCGGTCATGAGGACGGTGGAGAAGTAGACCTGGCTGGGGAAGAACGCCAAAACGGCGGCGGCGGCAAGGCCGACACGACGGTCGAACACTTGCCTGCCAACGAGATAGGCCAGCAGGCAGGTCGCGACGCTGAGCAGGACGTTCAGGGTCTTGGCGGCGAAGATGCTGACGCCGAACAAGGAGTAGATACCCGCCAGGATGAGCGGGTAGCCGACGCCCCAGAAGGCGGTGGGCGCAGAGGCCAGCGGGCCGCCGGGAGGGCCGGAATACCTGTCGACCCACTGGAAGCCGCGTCCGTGGATTATGTCAACGGCGGTCTGGTGGTAGACGGCGGAATCGTCGAGGCGGCCGTCGTTGGGCGCGGGATTGACGAAATGGATCCAGGTGAGGCGCAGGGCAAGCGCCAGCAGCAAGATGACAAGCAGGGGGAGAACGTCCCGCCGGAGCAGGAAAGAACGCGCATGGCGCGGCAGGGCCTTCCAGCCGGTCATCTCGCTATCGCTTCCTGCCGCGTCGGGGCGCCGGCGTCGAGGGCGGCCTGCTGGCAGAGGCTTTTGCGACGGCGGGCTCGGGCGAGAGCCGGCGGCGGAACTCGGTGCCCAGCCAGACAAAGGAAACGGCCGCCAGGATGGCGAATATGGGGATGAGAGCGGAATGGAAGCGCTGCTCGCCGATGAAAACGAAGCCGAAGAGGACGGAGTAGTAGAGAAGAACGAGGCTGAGGAGCAGCTTCCGCGGATCGCGAAGGGAGAACCAGAGGGGGAGCCCCAGGAGGCCCGCGATGCCGGCGGCGAGGTAGTAGGAGTTCGCGGCGTCGCGCAGGTGCGTCGCCGCCGTGGCGGATAGCGACGCCGGGTTGGTCTGAATCCAGACGAGAGCACCGCTGTCCTCACGGTAGAAGTGGAAGAGCTTCTGACCGATCAGATCCAGCTCTCGGCGGGGATTGTGCAGCATGAAGCTGACGGCGCGGCGGGTCTCCGCCTTGTAGACCGCTATCTCCCGTTCGGGGTTGGGGAGATCGGCGTAGCCAGCGCTCACTTCCAGACCCGGGGTGAAGCTGCCCACACCATTAGCCCCGTCCCAGTGGCCGGCCAGCAGGTTGTCCGCGGAGCCGGTGGAGATGGCAACCGGATAGCCGAGAGTGATCCAGTTGCGGACGGTC